>JANXUO010000489.1 GCA_025356245.1 Hymenobacter sp. | reverse complement strand
GCAGCGGGCCGTAGGTATTGTATCGGACGGTTGTACCCACAATTATCAGGTCGCCGGCAGTGAGCGACGAAGTTCTGCCACGGCTGATGTGGGCTACGTGTACGGCCTTAGCACGTTGTCCAAGTGGCAAATTCCACTGCGGCACAGGGGCTTGCGCGTAGGTGGTCAGTGTCCACAGGACACCAACCACCATTCCAAAAAAGGTTTTCATCGTACCTGCCGCAGCTTATTCAACAACGATACGGCGTGTGGTACCAGGTACTCCGTTCACTACCAACGTAGCAAAATAGGTGCCTGCGGGCCAACCTGCCACCGACACGACGGCCTCCACGGCTTTGACGTTCAATGCCTGTCTGCCCACTTCCCGCCCGTCGGTGGCCCGGCGTACCAGCAGTTCAGCTTTGTTGTTACCAGGTTTGATGGTGTAGCGGAACGCAGTGCTGCCGGTGCAGGGGTTGGGCCAGTTTTGAGCCAATGTGTTCTTGGCAGTGACGACGGAATGATGCGGTTGAGCCGCGCTCCGCGCTTGCAGACCGACATTGGGATAAGGCAGGATGAACTCGCAGGTAAGGGTTTCGTCGAGCCCATTTACGTTTCGCCCTGGTCCCATTATTACACCAGGATTGATGGCTATGTTACCGGTAAAAAAGGGCTGTACAGGAGCGATATAATTGTCGTAGGTATAATAGTCAATCTGAGTGCCGCCCTGCTCGTTGTTCACTGCGAAAAACTCGCCTGCGCCACGCCCGGCGTTGTCGAAGTAGTTTTTGAGTGGCACCCGCGCACCAGTGGTGGACAAGTTAGGCGTTTCCAGCTTGACGGTAGGATACTGCGGGTAGTAGCCGCCGGTGCTGGCCGAGTACAGGATTTCGTTGCGCTGGACGTGGATGCCGGTGGCCCGGCCATCGGGGTAGGTGCCGCGCACGAAGCTGTTGCAGGTGGCGTTGAGCAGGGGCTCGGGCGCGCTGGAATTGGAGGAGGTGATGTTGCCGGGGGCTAGGACATCCCAGCCGATGCGGCAGTTCTCAAAGGTGTTGCCTATCAGGCTGCTGCTGGCGAAGGGGTAGGCCCACTGGTCGATGCCCGTTTCCAGGGTCTCGAAGCGGCTGCCCTCCACCGTCATCAGGTTGTAGGTGTGAATGCCGACCTGCCGGGGGGTGTTGTGGCCAAACTCGTCGTAATTGCTCGCTTGCCAGGCGGGGGCGTCGGGGGCGGCCACGAAGCTACAGTTTAGTACGCGGGTCGCAGCCTCGTTGTGCGTCCAGATGCCGTAGGTTTCTTCCCGTTGCCCGTCGCTGCTCACCAGGGGCAGGTCGTCGCGGATTTGTTGGATGTCGGGCAGTGCGTTGCCGCCCGGCAACCGAAACAACGTGCCGTTAAACGACCAGGTGCTGCGGTAGCTGGGGTTGATGAAGTTGTAGGCCCCGGCCAGGTAGTAGTCGGTCAGTTCACCCTCATCGAACTCAATGTTGGACGCTTCCCCGTCAACACTCGACCCCACCATCCCAAAGATGGCGTGGCGCAGCTTGTTGCGGGTGAAGGTGGCGGGCAGGAAATTACCCGCCAAATACAGTTGGTGCCGGGTGTAGTGGTAGTCGGTGGGGCTGCGCCGCTGCCAGGGGGTTTTGAAAAAATCCGGGTTGCTATCGAAGGTGCAGCTTCGCACAAAATCCTGCGAGGTGGCCCCGCCAGTGCGGCGGTGCAGGGCCAGGCCCATTTGATTGTGCAAGAAATCGGTGTTGTGCAATTGAAAACGAGCCGGGCCACTGCTTTCCTGCATATCCACGCCTTGTACGGCGTGTTGAATGCGGCTACGAATAGAACCGACCCCATTCGTGAACAAGCCAGCAGCTTGGTCGGCCACGACGATGCCGCCCCACATTTCATCGCAGGAGGCCGTGATGGTGGCCCCATTGAGGTGCAGCTCGGCCCCGTCGGAGAGGGTAATGGTGGTGTTGGGCTTCATGAGCAGCGTCTGGCCCACGCCCAGCGTAAACACGCTGTTGAGCAGTACCAGGTCGGACGCGCCGAGGTAGCGGGTGCCCGGTGTGCCGATGAAGGGCGAAACATTGTAAGTGCCCTGCAAGGCAATTCCAAAGCCGTCGTTGGCCTGGCAGCAGTTTTCGTTCACCGTCACGGCCACCGTGGCCGAGGCCGTGCCGCAGGCGTTGCTGCTCGTCACGGTATAGGTTTGGGTTTGGCCGGGGGCCACCACCACCGTGGCCCCGTTGCGGGCCGAGAGGCCGATGTCGGGGCTCCAGCGGTAGTTTATTCCGTCGCCACCGCTGGCTTGCAGCACCGTGCTACTGCCAGCGCAGAGCGTCACGGCCGTGGCGTTTACGGTGACGGGCGCAATGGCGGGCAGCGGGCCGGTGTTGGCTACGGCCGGGAAGGCGTTGGGCAGCGGGGTAGGAGCGCAGGCATAAGTAGCCGTACTATTGCCATTTGGGCCATTTTGGGGTAGCCCTCCCCAACCCCAAAAAAGGAGCTGTCCGCTGCCCGTAATGCAAGCTGTAGCATCGGTGGCGATGCATAAAATATGCGAATTGCTCGGTATCGTAGGGCCAGTTATGGGTAGCGGAACAGAAAAAGGGGAACCGCAAAAACCCAAAAACTCGGATGTAAGGCCCCATACCCGAGTTTGGCCATTACCAAGAAGGGCCGTGACGCCATATTCGTTGCCTGCCAGCGAAACTGCTCCACTGCCAGGTGGTAAGGTTTGAGTTGGTACAGAAGCATCGCCTCCACCAGTACCTAGCAGGTTCAGTTGATTTTGCCCCCAGCAGTACACCGACCCGTCGGCTTGCACTACACCCGCTGCAAAACGGCCAAACACCTCAATAGCTGTACCGCCGCCACCAACCAACGTATTCAAAGGAGCAGGAGTAGCACTTATGGTGCCACTGGTCAGGTTACGGCCCAGTTCTCCATAAGTATCTTCACCCCACGATAAAACTTTGCCTGTGGCACGTAGCGCCAAGCCAAATGCTTGACCGGCCCGGACTTCGACTATCCCCATACTTTGGAACTGTACCGGACTCAACTCATCAGGGCCAGTAGTACCGATGCCCAACTGGCCGCTGCTATTGCGGCCCCACGACCATCCAGAGCCATCGGTGCAAACTGCCAAGGCAAAATCTGAACCCGCTGATACCCGGCTCACCCTTCGTTGGCCAGGGATTGTGACGATGGTAGGAACTGACACATAAGCAATGGTACTACCCAGTCCCAACTTGCCAAAAGAATTGTTACCCCAGGCATACAAGGTGCCACAACGGTCAATCGCGTAGGCGCATTCATTGTTATAGTTACCGCTTTCAACAGCTACGATATTGGCCAAAGTGCTGGGATGTACTAAAACGGGAGCTGTTGTTGAAGCTGGTTGGCCAAAAAGGAAGGAGCCGCCCCAGCCCTGCACTTGTCCATTAGCGCAAACAGTCATCTTGGCTTGGGGGGCAACACCTAAGTTTGCTTGCGCCCGTACCCCGCTGCTAACCATTAGTGCTAGGAGTAGGAGTGTTAACCGCAGCAGGGGCCAACGAAGCAAAGCAGGGGGGGGGGGGGAGAGTAGAGACGGACGCAGGGTAAGGTTTTTCATAAAAAGTTTGAGGAAAAAAGGAGGTGAAGACCGAAGCCATCGCAATTACAGTAGTGCCGGCTCTAAAACAAGCGGCCCCTAAAATATTTCTTCCACGACCTAAGCCCCGGCTTCAAAAATGAATGTTATTATAAAAAATTGTTTGCCTGGCGTGATTTTTGTAGTTGGCATCAAAGCAAAAAAGGCCGCCCATACGGGCGGCCTTTTTAATTTTCCGAAAATAAATTAAATCCGTAACCAATCACTTAGAGCAGTTCCTAAGTCGGTGTACAGGAAACCCGCATCGTAGAGACGCGACCCTTCGCATCTCCTGACGTTGAGAGGGCCGCCCACGCGTAGAGACGCGAAGGGTCGCGTCTCTACGATTACGTACACCAACCTGGGAACCGCTATAAGAAGCTCTTACCGCCCGCCCAGCAGGCCGCCCAGCAGCGAGCCCATGCCGCCGCCGCCGCCAAAGAGCGAGCCCAGCCCGCCGCCGCCGGCACTGCGGGGCTGCGTGTTGGGCTGCCCGCCCAGCCCGCCCAGCACCGACATAATCGACCCCAGGCCGCCGCTGCCGATGGCCGACTGCTGCCCGGCGTTGCCCTGGCCGCCGCCCATCACGCTGCCCAGCAGCCCGCCGAGCAGGCCGCCCATGCCCGACTGCGCCGCGCCGCCCAGCAGCCCGCCCATGCCCGAGCCCATGAGGCCGCCGAGCATTCCGCCGCCGCCGCCGCTTTGCTCGTTGCCGTAGCCGGCGGTTTGTTGCTGGCCGCCGCCCATCACCCGCGAGAGCACCATGGGGGCTACCACGCCGAGCAGGCCCGCCATGAGCGCCCCTTTCGGGATGCCGACGTTGGAGAGCTTGTCGCCGATGCTGCTGAAAAAGCCTTCCTTGGCAGGGTCTTGCGGGTCGTGGGCCACGGTATTGGCTTGGTCCACCACCGTTTCGAGGGTCTGGCGCTGCTCGGGGTTGATGCCGAGGTAGGTGCTCATTTTGGTAATCATGGCCTCTTCGTCGTTGGCGTAGGAGCCGTCGGCGCGGGCGAAGCTGATGAGGTCCGTCACGAGCGAGAAGCGCAGGTCGGAGCTTTTGAGCACGTCGAGCTGGCGCTGAATGCCTTGGTTGTTGGCGTCGCGGGCGGCGGCCACCACTTGCTGCACGCCTTCGGCCGACAAGCCGGCCTGCTGCGAAAGGGCCTGCAAGAACTCGCCTTCGGCGGGCGAGGCTTCGCGGTCGGCGGTGGCCAGGCTGGCCACGGCGCAGAGGTAGGCAATTTTTTCGGCTTCGGAGTAGTTTTGAAGGAGTTGCGTGTTCATCAGAAAAGTAAAAAGAGGTGAAGGAGGGCTTGCCGAAGGGGCAATTTCGCGCTTTAACGGCGTTTGCCCCGATACGTTACGGCAAGCAGGAAAAGCGGCGGCGCAACAGAACATTCGGCCCCGCGCCGGGCAAAAAATCGGACCCCTCGATTTGGCATTCTCAAAAAAACGCCGCACCTTTGTAGTCCCAAACCGGAAAACGTCCGCTACCGGGGAGATTAGCTCAGCTGGTTCAGAGCATCTGCCTTACAAGCAGAGGGTCACTGGTTCGAACCCAGTATCTCCCACTTTTTTTCATTTGGATACAACCGGGAGGTTAGCTCAGTTGGTTTAGAGCACCTGCTTCACACGCAGGGGGTCGCTGGTTCGAATCCAGTATCTCCCACCAAAAAAAGCCCTTCGAACGCACGTTCGAAGGGCTTTTTTGCAAAAAAGGGTTTTGCCGGGCGGGCGGCTCACAGGTCCGACGGGCTGGTGGTTGGCTTATTTGCCGCCGGCCCGCAGCCGGGCGGCGGTGGCGTTGCCTTTGTAGCGGGCCGTGGCCCGTTTGGGGTCCTTTTCCTGCTCCAGGTAGGCCGTGAGCATGAACTGCGCGTTGCTCTGCTCCGAAAGTTCCTTGCTGTAATAGATGGGGTAGCGCACGTTCTTGCCGGTGTCGCCGTCTTCGCACAGGTTCAGCATCGGGCCGCCGTAGCCCAAGTCTTGCGCTACGAGGCCCCAGGGCTTGCCGGCAAGCTGAATCCAGTACGAATTCTTGACTTCGCCGGCGCGGCGGGCCACGTCCACGACGTTGGCCAGAAAGATGCGGCGGTTCCAGGGATGGTCGAGGCCGGCGAGTTCGACCAGGGCCTGCTTGTTGGCCTTGGGGCCGTAGCGCACCACGGTTACGCTCAGTTGCTTGTCGTCGCGGTAGGCTTCGGGCAGGGTGCCCATTTCGGGGCGGCCAGCGGTTTGGGCTTGCGCCACGGCGGGGGCCAGCACGGCCGTGAAGGCCGAAAAGGCCAGCGCCGTGCAAAGGGCAGAGAATTTATTCATGTGAATCAGGGAAAAAAGAAGGCGAAGAACGGGACTCTGTACGCAACCCCGGCCCGGCGGTTGAGGCCGACGGCCTACCCGATTACTGCTGTTACGCGGGCTGTTTCTTGTTTCTTGTTGCTTGTTGGTGGTTTCTGGACAGTTTTTGAGGCACTAACGCAACAAGCAACGAGCAACAAGCAACGAGAAACAACCCGAAACACAAGACGCTCGAATTGCCCGCGCAACAGCAGCCGGTTACCCAACCGTCGCCCCGGAGCGGCCCGCGCCGGCCGCTGCCGGGTGCATGGCCCGGTAGCTCAGGCCCAGCCCAGCCCCGAACAGAGCCAGCCCGGCAAAGGCCGGGGCGAGGTGGCCGGCGTCGGTGTAGCCGATGAGCGGATGCACCCCGATGGCCGTGGCGAAGCCCGCCGCGCCGGCCGCCGCCAGCACCCGCCACAGGCCCGGCTGCGGTGCCGCGCACCACACCGCAAAAAACATGGCCACGCCCACCGCCGCCAGCGCCCCCCCAAACCCGGCCCGGTCGTGGGCGATGAGCGGCACCAGGCGCGGGCTGATGACCAATAGCTCCTTCATCGTCAGGTTCATGTACTGCAAATCCTGGGGCACAAACACCTGCGTCGAGCCAACCAGCGTGATGGTGAGGCCCGCCACCAGCATACCCGCCGCCGCCGCCAGCAGGCAGGTGCGGCCCGCCCCCGCCCGGCCGCGCCACGCCGCCGCGCCGGCCGCCGCCGGCCGCCACAGGGCGCGGACGTGGCGCGGGCCGCACACCCCCGCCCACGAACGCACCAGCCCCCCCACAAACACGGGCAGCAGCAGCGCCGTGGCGGCCCCGTGCCAGGTGTCGTAGTACCCAAAGCCCAAGAAGGCCAGAAAACTGCCAAACCCCACCGCCCCGTTGAGCGCAAACAGCCACCAGGCCCAGGCGTGGCCCTGCCGCAACGGCCCTTCGGCCAGCCAGACGTAGAGCAGCCCGATGGCGATGACGGCCCCGCCAAACGCGGTGCGGTCGTGGAACATGAAATGCAGGATGCGCCCGCCCTGGGCAGTGCCGCAGACCTGCGCGGCCACCACGCCCAGGTAGGCCACGTCGTGCGGCAGCAGCGTTTGGGTGGCCGCCAGCCCCAGCGCCACCGCGCCGCACCCCAGCAGCCCCGCCCCCACCAGCGCCAGCAGCCGGGGGCCATCGGACCGCCACGGCCGGGCCGGGCGGCCAAGGGCAACAGACGGCGGTACGCGGGAAACGGGAACGGCGGCGAGCATCAGAACCACAGCTTGGTGACGGGCACTTGGTTGGCCTCGAAGTACGGGTCGAGCCGCCGCGCCAGTTGGGGCCAGTGGTGATGGGGGACGGCGGGGTAGAGGTGGTGTTCGAGGTGGTAAAGGTGTTCGATGGCGATGACCGAGGCCACCTTGCCCCGGAAGAGGCGGGTTTGCAGCAGCGGGCCGTCGCCGGCCGGATGGTGCGGCATATACGAGGTCATGACCGGCAACACCCAACTGCCCAGCGTCATCAGCCCCACGTAGAGCAGGGGCAGCCAGTGCCCGGCGGCGGCGGCGGCGGCGGCCCCGGCCAGCAGCGCGAGGCAGGCCCAGCCCTCGGCCCGCACCCAGGTTTTGTCGCCCTGGGGCTGCCGCAAGGCCCAGAAGTGGAGCTTGAAATTGTAGGTGACGCCTTCGAGCAGGGCGCGGGGCAACGACATTCCGGCGGCGGCTCCCTCAATGTCGTCGGGGGCGGGGTAGCGGGCGTGGTGGTGCAGGTGGGCCAGGCGGTAGGCGTGGCCGCTGCGCAGGGCCAGCAGCTCAATCACGCTCAGGAAGAAGCGGTTGGCCCGGCGGCTCAGGCCCAGGTTGGCGTGTACCAGGTCGTGCGAGGTCGAGCCGTAGGTGAGGAAGCTCAGGGCCATGAGCAGCCCCACGGCCGGCACCCACCAGCCCGCCGCCGCAAACACAAAAAACAGCCCCGCGCAGGCAAACGGCAGGGCCAGCGTAGTGGCCCGTTGCCAGGGCGTGATGGGCACGAGGTCGGCAAAGTGGCGGGCGGCGGGCAGGGGCACGGCGGCGGCGGGGGCAGCGGACGCGGCGGGGTAAGCGGCAGGGTCGGGCATGGCCCTGAAACGGGGCCGTGGGGGGCGAAGTTCGGCCGGCTGGCTTTGTTGCTGGGGCCAGTTCCGGCCGCCGCTGCCGGTCCGGCGGCGCAGGCTTCGGGGGTGCTTGCCGCCGAAGCCGCCGCCGCTTCGGTCGCCAGGCGCGGGTTTTGGGGCGGATATTGCGCCCTAAACCCCGCGCCGTCGGGCTTCTTGCCCGGCCCCCCGCTCCCTTCAAGCCCGCTCCCTTCAAGCCCGCCCCGCCCACCGCCCATGCAACTCCTCGAAGTCACGACCCCCGCCCAGCACCGTCAGTTTCTGGACCTGCCCCGCCGCCTGCACGGGGCCAACCCCGTGTACATCGGCCCGCTCGACGACGCGATTGAATCGGCCTTCGACCCGGCCAAAAACCCCAACTTCGCCACCGGCGAGGCCATCCGCTGGCTCGTGACAGACGCGCACGGCACGGCCCTGGGCCGCGTGGCCGCCTTCCTCAACCGCGAGAGCGTGGACAGCAAAAACCTCGATTTACCCACCGGCGGCCTGGGGTTTTTCGAGTGCGAAAACAGCCCCGAAGCCGCCCGGCTGCTCTTCGACGCGGCCCGCCACTGGCTGGCCCAGCGCGGGATGCAAGCCATGGACGGCCCCATCAACTTCGGCGAGCGCGACCGGTTCTGGGGCCTGCTGATTGACGGGTTCGAGTGGGAGCCGAACTACGGAATGTTTTGGCACCCGCCCTATTATCAGGCGCTGTTTGAGGGCTACGGGTTCCAAGTTTTCTTTAAACAGTACACCTGCTACCGGCCCGTGCGGCTGCCGCTGCACGCCGCCTTTGCCCAGCGCCTGGCCGAGCTGCCAGCGCAGGGCTACCGCTTCGAGCACGCCCGCAAAGCCGAAGCCGACAAAATGGCCCGCGACTTCCAGCACGTTTATAACCTGGCCTGGGCGCGGCACTCCGGCGTAGCCGATATGTCGTTGATTAAGGCCCAGGCCATTGTGCAGGAAATGCAGCCGGTGCTGGATGAGCGCCTGCTTTGGTTTGCCTACCACCACGACGAGCCGGTGGCCTTCTTCATCACCCTGCCCGAACTGAACCAGATTTTTCGGCACGTCGGCCGCCGCCTGGATTTGCTGGGCAAGCTGCGCTTCGTGCTGGCCCGCTGGCGCTACCAGCGCCGCGCCCACAAAAAGTGCCTGGGCCTCATCTACGGCGTAGTGCCCGCCCACCAGGGCACGGGCGTGGACATGGCCCTCAACGCCGCCGGCCGGCAGGGCATCGAAGACGCGGGCTACACCGACTGCGAGATGAACTGGGTCGGCGATTTCAACCCCCGCATGATGGTGCTCATGCGCTCCATCGGGGGCAAAATTCGCAAAACCCACGCCACCTACCGGTTCCTCTTCGACCGCGAACGGACCTTCGAGCGCAGCACGATTATTCGGTGACGGCTGCCGCGTAGCCCCACGGAATGAGCGGGTTAGCACCGGTGGCAGGGCCGCTACCACGCGGGGCGCACCCGGCCCGGCGCTGGGAACCGGAATCCGGCCGCTGGCGCACCGGCAGCGACGCGAACCGCCGTAACGTAAAAATAATATTTCTAATATTTTTTACTTAATGCGCTGTAAATCAGTTTATTATACCCCCCCCCCCTGAAAATAGTTTAAAAATAAGGTCATTAAAAACACAGCGCAACGCTTGCCCAATCCAACATAATTCGTTACGTTTGTGCTGTGGTTGCTCGCCACGCTTTTGCCCACATCCTTAGAAAATTTAGCTTAGCGTTTTACCGTCGTTGCCCCCGGCCGCCTAGTGCCGGTTACGCCTGCTGCCCGTTGCCGGTTCCTTTCCCGTTCCCGGCGGCGGTTTTTCTTTTTTCGGTTTGCGTTTCGTCCGCTCTTCCTGCTTTTGGCGGGCGGCGGGGCCGCAGCCGGGTTGCGTGGTTGCCCGAGGCCGTTGGCCCGGAGAGCGAATACCCTTTTTTCCTGGTTGTGCGACTGGCTTTCGGGCGAGGTTCCGCGCTGCGTCGTTTGGCTTTGGGCCGGGCGTTGGCGGCCGGGCGCGTTCGGGGCTGGCGCGGGCCGGCGTTCGGCATTCGGTTGGGCGGCCATTGCGCCGCCGCCGGGGCCGCTGTTGGTTACGGAAAACGGCCGGCGACGGCTTGTACACGGGTGTGCGCGGCGGTTGGTTTGGTTTTACGGTTTCTTTCTCACCCTTAACTTTCTGCTGCCTACGCTACTACTCATCGGGACCATCTTTTTCACCCTTTAATTTCGGAAGGCGAACACACTGGAAGGCGAGCAAATACAAAACGAGCAACCACGCATTTACCTTACTTTTTTTCAAACTTTGACCCAATTCAACCCAACACAACCGTCATGGAAAACTTTTTAAAATTCGTAGCAGCGCTGATGCTGCTGGCCTCGTCCGCCCACGCCCAAACAGCCACATGGGTTAATAGCCCCATCTCCACTAAATGGACAGACGATGCAAATTGGAGTAGTGGTTTGCAACCGGGCGTTTCCTCCAACGTCGTCATCGGAACTACGACCAACGGCCGTTACCCCGTGGTATCAACCTTCGGCCGCAACTGCAAGTCCCTTACCATCAGCGCACCTAGCGGCTCAAACGTGCCCACTTTGACGATAAACGCTGGCAGTGACTTAACCGTCCGGGGCTTCGTCAGCAACGCCAGCACCCTGACCAACAACGGCACCCTGAATGTGGTGGGCAACCTCACCAACAACGGCACCGTTGCCAGCGGCGGCAGCAGCTTGCTCGAATTCAAGTACTTTAGCGGTCCGGTACTTCCGGTTACAATCAGCGGCACGGGCAACACAACGCTGAACGACGTGAAGTTCAGCAACAATGCCGTTACTACTTTCACGACCACCAATCAGGTGAAAATTGCCCGCGTCGCCACGGTGCAGGCATTCAACGTGAATGCCGATGCACACGTTCGCCTCACCTCCGATGCCGCCACCACCACCGGCATGATTGCCATTACCGGGGCCGGGCAAATGACCGGCAGCGTATCCGTGGAGCGGGCCATCGACCCGACCACCAACGGCGTGCTGCCGGGCAATGGCTCGACGGGCTACCGCCATTTTTCCAGCCCGGTGGCGGGCGTGACGGTGGGCTCACTCGCCACGACGGGCTTTGCGCCGGTGGTCAACCCGGCGTATTCCTACCCCGACAACACCACGCCCTCGCCCTTGCCCAACGTCTTTTATTTTAACGAGCCCTCGGTGCCGGCCACGGTGCCCCCGCGCACGGGCACCCCGCCCGCTGGCTGCGCATTCTTGCCCCTTAGCGCCTTCGAATACGGCTGGGGCTCCCCGGCTGACCTGGCCACCCCGCTGGAAACCACGCGCGGCTACAACGTGCAGATTGCGGCCACGGCCAAGGCCGTGCTGTCGGGGGAGCCGAACACCGGCGATTACGCCACCGCTGCGCTCACGCGGGGTGCCAACGCCTCCGCCTCGGGCTGGCACCTGCTGGGCAACCCTTACCCCAGCCCCATTGACGCGTACGCCATGATGACCGACAACCTGCACGACGCCACCGGCAACCCCGGGGGGTTCGATGCCACGGTGTACTTTTACCACTCAGGGGAGCCCCTGCCCGCAGACCCTTGCAACCCCTTCCGCATCAACAACGGTATCTACCAGTACATCAACACCGCCACCGGAGAGGTGGGGGCCTACGACGCACAGGGCCAGCCCGTGGCCAACACGCTGCAAACGCGCTACTTTCCGACCATGCAGGGCTTCTTTGTCCGTAAAGTGGACAACACCCCCCAACCGTTCTACTTCTACAATTACCACCGCCTCACCACTGCCGTCCCTTCCGCCGGCACCGTGACGCCTTTCTACCGGTCGGCCGCCGGAACCACCGCCGTAGTTGCCACTGGTAAAGTTAAGCTTACCGCCGTAGCGGCTGTGCCGGCCGCCGTTTTCCAGTTGACCGACGAGTTCACCGGCCTGCGCGACCACGCCCAGGTGAGTTTTCGGGCCAATGCCACGCCCGGCCACGACGCCCGCTACGACGCCGTGCGCCCCGCCGACAACGTGGGCAACCCGACCCTGTTCACCGTGAACGCCGCCGCCGAACAGTGCGCCCTCAACGCCCTGCCCGCCCTGGCCGGGGCCGTGACCGTGCCCCTGGGGCTGCACACGCTCGAAGCCGGCCACGCCTACGCCCTGGCCCTGACCCGCAACACCCTGGCCCGGGGCACCCGCGTGTACCTCACCGACCGCCACACCGGCCGCTCGCAGGAGCTGACCCGGCAGGCCCGCTACGCCTTCACGGCCCAGGGCACGAGCCACGACCAACGCTTTGCCCTGCGCTTCGAAGCCCCGGAAGGGGCAACGGCCGTCCCCGCTGCCGAACGGGCGCTCCTCGTTACGTACCCCAACCCCGGACAGGTTGGCAATCCGCTGACCTTCAAGTCGGCGGGCGTGGCCGGTACCACCGCCGTGGCGGTGCTCTTCGATGCCTTCGGCCGGACGGTTGCCACCCAGCAAGTGGCCGTGCGCGACGGGCAACTGACGGGTGCGCTGGCCACCACGGCGCTGAAGCCGGGCCTGTACACGTTGCGCCTTACGGCAGCTAACGCCGTGACCACGCAACGCCTCGAAATCCGCTAACCGCCGGGCAGCACCCTGCCCCGTAACTGGCTTCGATTATTTCCCGCTAACCAACGCCTCCCCCCAACCGGTGGGGAGGCGTTGGCTTGGGGCCGCCGAAAACTACGGGGTGGGCGATGCTTATCAGGACAACGTGCCCGAAGCCACGCGGTGGCTTCGGGCCAACCCGTTTTACGGTTTACATCACCTTTCATTCACTTTATCGTTATGTGGCGAATTTTTTTGTTGGTGTGCGGTGCCTGGTGGGCACTGAACACGAGCGCCCAGGGGCAGACCCTGCGCTGGGAAAAAACATCGGGTAGCAGCGGGGCGGCGGTTGCTCTTGGTATCAAGCAAACCCCTGACGGAGGCTATGTTACCTGCGGCGAAATTTACGCTGACCGAGGCGGTGACGTAACAGATTCAACCCGGGGTGTCAGCGATGCATGGGTAGTTAAGTATTCGGCAGCGGGCCAGCAGCAATGGTCCCGCCGGTTCGGCGGCAATCAGCAGGAACACAGTTGGAGCATTATATGTACGCAGGACGGTGGCTATTTGATAGGGACGACTACTAATTCGGAACGAAGCGGCGACCATAGCCAAGCCAATCGCGGGCAAGCCGATTATTGGGTAGTCAAGCTTGACACACAGGGGCGCAAGCAATGGGACCGCAACTTCGGCACCAACGAAACAGAAGGCATTCACGGTATATATCAGAACAACGATGGCACCTACCTAGTCATTGGCAATAGTTCCGCCACGGTCCCCAACGGCGACAAAACCGAGCCGGGCCGGGGGGACAGCGACTATTGGGTACTGAAACTCGACGTGCAGGGCAACAAGCTCTGGGACCGCACGCTGGGGGGCTCAGGCTCCGAAAACCTTCAGGGCGGGCAACCCACCCCCGACGGGGGCTGCCTGCTCGTGGGCAGCACCTCCTCGCCCGGCGACGGCGACGTGAGCCAGACCAGTAGCGGCACGGTCGAAAACGACGACTATTGGGTAGTGAAGCTCGACGCGCAGGGCGTGAAGCAGTGGGACCGGCGTTACGGCGGCACCGACTACGAAGTCGGGTTTGCCTGCTGCCCCACGCCGGATGGCGGCTACCTTGTGGGAGGCTTTTCCGGCTCGGGCGTGAGCGGCAACCACAGCCAACCCAACCGGGGCATGGCCGATTATTGGGTCATCAAAATAACCGCGACCGGCCAACCGCAGTGGGATGCCAATTTTGGCACCAGCAACGACGACTTTCTCTACAGCATTGCGCCCCTGGCCGGGGGTAACTACGCGCTGGTCGGTAGTTCGGCGGGCGGGGCGACCGGCGACCGGAGCCAGCCCGCCGGGAACGCGTTCTACAGCGTGTGGGCGGTGGGCATTTCCGGCACCGGTGCCAAACAGTGGGACCGCGCCTACGGCGGCAACGTCGGGGAGTTTTGCCGGTCGGCTTGCGGTACGGGTGATGGCGGCTTTGCTTTCGTTTCAAACAGCTACTCGCCTCCCTCGGGCCAGCGCACCGTGGGGTTGCACGGGGTGGGCGATATGTGGTTGCTGAAGGCCGATGCCACCGGCACCAAGCAGTGGGACCAGGCCAGCGGCGGCGACACCGACGACGTGCAACAGGCCGTGCTGCAAACTGCGGGTGGCGACTTCTGGTTGGGCGGCCAGACCTACGGATTCGAGAGTGCTGACAAGGCGTTTAATAACCTGGCCAGCGGGGGCATGAATGGTTTTTGGTTGGTGCGCCGCGACTCGCTGGGCAACCGGATTTCGGACATCTCGGTGGAAAATACACGCGGCCACACGCTACGCAACCTGCTGTCCACCCCCGACGGGGGCTTGCTGGCGGCGGGCACCGTGAGCCTGGGGGGAAGCGACTACAACGCCGACACCCGAAATAACTTGCGGGCCAACTTCATCGCCTACAAGCTGGACGCGGCCAACGGCGTGCAGGCCACCCTGGAGTTCGGCGGCCCCGCCGACGACTGGCTGGGCGAAGCCATCGCCACTGCCGACGGCGGCTACGCCCTGGGCGGCACCTCGCGCTCGGGCACCGGCCGCGACAAAACCGAGGCCAGCCGCGGCGGGGCCGACTTCTGGGTCGTCAAACTCACCGCTGCCCGCGCCAAAACCTGGGACCACCGCTACGGCGGCACCGGCCGCGACTCGCTCGTGAGCCTGCGCCAGACCCCCGACGGCGGCTACCTGCTGGCCGGCTCCACCGCCTCGCCCCTGGGCGGCGACGTGACGCAGGCCCCCCGCGGCGGGGCCGACTACTGGCTCGTGAAAGTCAACGCCCTGGGCGCCGTGCTCTGGCAGGGCCGCTACGGCGGCCCCGGCGACGACTGGCTCGCCCAGGCCCGCCCCACCCCCGACGGCGGCACCCTGCTGCTGGGCACCACCACCTCGGCCCCCGGCGGCGAAAACACCGACGCCCCCCGCGGCCGGCGCGACCTGTGGGCCGTGAAGGTGAACGCCGCCGGCGTGCTCGAGTGGCAGCGCCGCTACGGCGGGGCCGGCAACGAGTACGCCGCCGCCCTCGCAGTGGACCCCGACGGGGGCTACATCGTCGGGGCCAGCACCACCTCGGCCGGCGGCAGCGGCGAGGTGAGCGGGGCCAGCCGGGGCGGCACCGACTACTGGCTGCTGCGCCTCTCGGCCCAGGGCGCCGTGCTCTGGGACCAGCGCCTGGGCGGCAGCGGCGAGGACGTGCTGACGTGCTTGACGACTACCCGCGGCTACGGCTACGCCCTGGGCGGGCAGAGCAACTCGCCCGCCGGCAGCGGCGAGCACCAGCAGCCCAACAAGGGCGGCTACGACTACTGGACCCTGGTGCTGGGGGCGCGGCGCGTGCCCGCCCCGGTGGTTGCGAGCTTCGCGCCCGCCCTGGGCCTGCCGGGCACCGTGGTGGTGCTCACGGGCACGGGCTTCACGGGCACGAGCAGCGTGACGTTTAACGGCACCGCGGCCCCCGGCTTTGCGGTGGGCACCGGCGGCACCACGCTGACCGTGGCGCTGCCGGCCGGGGCCAGCACCGGGCCGGTCGTCGTCACGGCCAACGGCCCCGGCGCGGCGGCCACGCCCTTCGTGGTGCCGGGGGATTTGGTGGTGAGCACGGCCCAACCCGTGCAGGGCACCTACCGCCACGTCACCGTCACCGGCCCGACCACCGGCGGGGCGGGCGTGGCCACGCTCGGCGGCCCGCTGGCCGTGCTCGGTACGCTGCGGGTGCAGGACGGCGGCACCCTGCTGGGCGCCGGCCAGCCCCTGACGGGGCCGGGCAACTTCGTGCTCGAGGCGGGCGGCACGCTCGGCAGCGGCCACGCCAGCGGCCTGAGCGCCGGCGCGGCCAGCGGCGCGGTGCAACTGACGGGCGGGCGCTCGTTCGCGGCCGATGCGTCCTACGCCTACACCGGCCCCGCCGCCCAAACCACCGGCGACGGCCTGCCCGCCCAGGTGCGGAACCTGACGGTGCAAACCCCCGCCGGCCTCACCCTGACCCAGGCCGTGGCCGTGGCCCAGGTGCTGCGCCTGGCCGCCGGCGACCTGGCCACCAACGGGCAAACGCTCACGCTGTTGTCGTCGGCGGCCGGCACGGCGCTCGTGGACAATGCCGGCGGCGCGGTGCGCGGCACCGCCACCGTGCAGCGCTTCGTCAGCCCGGCCGCCTACGCCGGGCGGGGCTACCGGCACTTTGCCCCGCCCGTGGGCGGGGCCACCGTGGGCAGCCTGGCCACGGCGGGCTTCGCGCCCGAGGTGAGCCGGGGCGCGGCCTACAACGCCTCGGCCACGCCGGGGCTGGTGCTGCCCTTCCCCACGGTGTACGGCTACGACGAGCGCCGCCTGGCCGCCTCGCCCGCCACCGGCTTCAGCGCCTTCGACCGCGGCTGGGTCGCGCCCACCGCCCTGGCCGACGCGCTCGTGCCGGGCCGGGGCTACGCGGTGCAGTTCCCGGCCGGGGCCACGGCGCAGTTCGTGGGGCCGCTGCACAACGGCCCGCTGGCCCTGCCCCTCACGCGCAGCGCCGCCCCCGCCGCCCTGGCCGCCGACGCGGGCTGGCACCTGGTGGGCAACCCCTACCCCAGCCCCCTCGACTGGCGCCTGCTGCCCAAACCCGCCGGGCTGGACGACGCGGTGTACGTCTTCGAGCCCGCGGCCCCCTACGCCGGCCGCTACCGCGCCTGGGCCAACGGCTTCGGCCCCGCCCCGCTCGTGGGCACGGGCCAGGGCTTTTTCGTGCGCGTGAACACGGCCGGGGCCGCGCCCGTGCTCGCCTTCGGCAACGCCGCCCGCCTGACCACCTTCGGCACCGAGCCGGCCCTGGGCCGGGGCGCGGCCGACCCGCGCCCCGTGCTGCGCCTGGCCCTGGCCGCCGCCGCCGCCGACCCCCACGCCCCCGCCACCGGCGACGAAACGACGGTCTATTTCGAGGCCGGGGCAACGCCCGCCCCCGACGCCCGCTTCGACGCCCACAAGCTCTGGAACCCCGGCCCGGTGCCCTCGCTGGCCTCGCTGGCCGGGCCGGCGGCGGGCGGCACCGCAGGCGGCAGCACCGCCGACATCGCGCTGGCCATCAACGGCCTGCCGCCGCTCGGGGCCGCGCCGCAGGTGGTGCCCCTGGCCCTGGCCGTGCCCGCGCCCGGCGCTTACGCCTTCGCCGTGGCCGAGCTGGCGAATTTTGGCCCCGGCACGGCCGTGTACCTGCGCGACGCGCTGACCGGCACCCGCCTGCGGCTGACGGCCACCGCCCGCTACGCCTGTACCCTGACGGCCACGACGGCCCCCGGCCGCTTTGCCCTGGAGTTCCGGCCCGGCGGGGCGCTGGCCGCTGCCGGCCCTGCGGCGGCGGCCGGCCTCACGGCTTGGCCCAACCCGGCCCGCGCCGTGCTCCACATCGACTGGCGCCCCGACCGCACCCCGGCCACCCTCGCCCTCGCCGATGCCCTCGGGCGGGTGCGGCGGCAGTGCGTCGCCACCGGCGGCCACACTACGCTCGACGTGGCTGGCCTGCCCCCCGGCCTCTACCTGCTGCGGCTGCAAGGCGAAGAAACCGCCACGCTTAAGGTGCTGGTGGAGTGAACGGATAACGCCGGGCGGGTGCGGTTTCGAGCAAAAAAAGGCAGCCTGTGGGCTGCCTTTTTTTGCTCGAAACGGTAATTGTTTTTCGTTTCTGTCGCCTTGCTTACAAAACGCTCTTGTGCGGTGGCGCGGGCCTCCTGGCCCGTGCCGCAGGCCCGCACCCCAGGCCGAAATCGTCCGCTCGTCCAACACGCACCGTTCAACGATTGGGGGCCAGAGGCCCCCTGGTAAGCGGCACGGGCCTGGAGGCCCGCGCCAAACTTCTTCAGCGTATCAGCAGCTTGCAAATCTGGTTGGTGCCGCTGCCTTCGAGCTTGACGTAGTATAGGCCGTTGGCGAAACGGCTCAGGTCGAGGGTTTTGGTGTAGCGGTCGTTGAGTTCGGTTATCGTTTCGCGCAACATGATGGTGCCGATGACGTTGAGGACTTGCAGTTCCAGGCGTTTGCCTTCTTGGCCGTTGATGGTGAGGTGGACGAGGCCGGCGCTGGGGTTGGGATAAACGACGAGGGTTTTATCGTCGGCCACGGGGCGGGTGGGGCGGTGTAGCGGCCGGGCGGCGGCGGTTGCCGCGCTCAGGCTCAGGGCCAAAACCAAGGAGAGTAGGTGTCGCATCATAGCAGTAGCAGGAAGAGAACGCGGCCCGGCTGGGGCCACAGCGTAGATTTGTCCTAACGATAATGGCCGTTTTTGGTTGACAAAGGTACGACAGCTTAACACGTTAATTCTTAAAATGCATATTATCTCTTCGATGAAGGCCCGACTTTCGGCCGCCACTGCGTTCTTTTTCCCGATAAGGTAGCCGTGTACGACGTGGCCATCATCGGCGGGGGGCTGGCCGGCCTCTGCGCGGCCCTCGACCTGGCCCGGCGCGGGCACCGCGTGGCGGTGGTCGAGCGCAAGCAATACCCGTTTCATCGGGTGTGCGGCGAGTACGTGAGCAACGAAGTGCTGCCCTACCTGCGCCGCCTCGGGGCCGACCCCGCCGCGCTCGGGCCGGCCGCCATTAGCCAATTTTTGCTCTCGGCTCCCGGCGGGCGCACCCTGGCCGCGCCCCTCGATTTGGGCGGCTTCGGCGTGAGCCGCTACGCCCTCGATGCGTTTTTGTGGCAGCGGGCGCTGGCGGCAGGCGTGACGTTTTACCTGCCCGCCACCGTGACGGAAACCACCTTCGCCGACGATGCCCACCGCCTGCTGCTGGCCGACGGCCGCCGCCTGACGGCCCGCGTGGCCATTGCCGCCCACGGCAAGCGGGCCAACCTCGACCGGCAGCTCAACCGCCCGTTTTTTGCCCAGCGCTCGGCCTACCTGGGGGTGAAGTACCACCTGCGCCTGCCCGGCTTCCGACGCGACCTCATCGCCCTGCACAACTTCGCCGACGGCTACGCCGGCATTTCGGCCATCGAAGACGATAAGCTGTGCTGCTGCTACTTAACCACCCGCGCCAACCTCAAAGCCCACGGCTCGATACCGGCAATGGAGGCGGCTGTGCTGCTCAAAAACCCGCATTTGCGGGAGATTTTTGGGGCGGCTGAGTTTCTGTACCCGCAGCCCGAAGTCATCAACGAAATATCTTTCGCTCCCAAATCGCCCGTCGAGCAGCACCTGCTGATGGCCGGCGACGCGGCGGGCCTCATCACCCCACTTTGTGGCAACGGCATGGCCATGGCCCTGCACGGGGCCGCGCTGGCCGCCACCGCCGCCGACGATTTTCTATCCCACAAAACCACCCGCTCGGGCATGGAAACCGCCTATGCCACGGCCTGGCAGCAGCATTTCGCGGCCCGCCTGCGGGTGGGCCGGGCCGTGCAGGCCCTCTTCGGCGGCCCCCGCCTCACCGATGCCGTAGTGGGTACCCTGCGCCACGCCCCGACCGTGGTGCGCGGCCTGATGCGGCGCACCCACGGCGACAGTTTTTAAGCGGATTGATTGTTTAATTGTTTAATTGCTTAATTGCTTAATTGTTGGCTGTTCTGAGATACCCAGCCCGACACTGCGCCCACTGCGTTTTACCACTGCGCCCACTGCGGGACATGAGCACTCGCCAGCAATAATTAAGTAATTAATCAATTTAATAATTAACCAATTCAACAATTAAACAATTCAAAAACGATGCCCTATCTCGCCGCTATTGGCACTGCCGTTCCCGCTCATTGCATCGCACAGGCTGAGATTGCCGCTTTTATGGCGGAGGCGCTGGCGTTCGGGGCCGACGATACCCGTCGCCTGCGGGCGTTGTACCGGGCCTCGGGCATTGCCCAACGCTACTCGGTGCTGGCCGATTACGGGCGGGCCAACGGCGATTACACGTTTTTTCCGAACACGCCGGGGCTGGAGCCCTTCCCCAGCGTGGGCCAGCGCATGGCCGCGTACCGGCGCGAGGCCCTGCCGCTGGCGCAGGCCGCTATTGCCGACGCGCTGCGGCAAGCTCCTGACATTGAGGTTAGTAGCATCACTCATCTCATCACGGTGAGCTGCACCGGGATGTACGCGCCGGGCCTCGACCTGGAACTGGTGCAGGTGCTGGGCCTGCGGGCCAACGTGCAGCGCACCTGCGTCAATTTCATGGGCTGCTACGCCGCCGTGAACGCCCTGAAGCTGGCCGCTGCCGCCGTGCGGGCCGATGCCACGGCGCGGGTGCTGGTGGTGAGCGTCGAGCTTTGCACCCTGCATTTTCAGAAGAGCGCCGAAGACGACCACCTCGTCAGCAACGCCTTGTTTGGCGACGGGGCGGCGGCCTGCCTCGTGCTGGCCGCGCCCCTGCCGGCCCCCGCGCCCAGCCTGGAACTCACGGCGTTCCACTGCGGCATCGAGCCGGACGGCCGCAAGGACATGGCCTGGCACATCAACGACTTCGGCTTCGAGATGACGCTGAGCAGCTACGTGCCCACGCTCATCGAGCGGGGCATTGCGGCCCTCACCGACGGGCTGCTGGCGAGCCTGCCGGTGCGGCTGGCGGCCATCCGGCACTTCGCCATTCACCCCGGCGGGCGCAAAATCCTCGAAAGCATCGAAAAAGCCCTGCACCTGCCCGCGCAGGCCAACGCCCCGGCCTACAAAGTGCTGCGCGAGTACGGCAATATGTCGTCGGCCACGGTGCTCTTTGTGCTGCGCGAGGTGCTGGCCCAGGCCACCCCCGCCGACGATGGCGCCCCGGTGTTAAGCTTTGCCTTCGGACCGGGTTTGACAATGGAGGCGATGCTTTTGACAATGAGTGCGTGAGTGAGTGAATGACCTCACGCGGTTGGCGCGGGGCTGGCTACGCCTTCCGGTTGCGCCCCGTGACTGAGTGCTGCGGGTTTTCAACCCGCACCCTGGAACGACCTCGTAGTGAATCGTTCAACGATTGGGGGCCAGAAGCCCCCGGCACTTCGTCACGGGGCAGAGCCCCGCGCCAACCGCTTAACCTCATTCACTCACCCACTCATTCGCTCATGCCCTCATTGACCACCCGCCACCCCGGCCCGGAGCTGATGGACGACCTGACGCTGGCCTCCGACGACCTGCGCCGCAACCTGGATGAGCTGGCTACCATCAACACCTGGCTCGGGGGCTACGCGCCCGTGCTAGATGCGCTGGAGCGCCTGAAACCGAAGTTCCCACGGGGCCGCCCGCTGCGCCTGGCCGACCTGGGCAGTGGCGGCGGCGACACTCTGCGCCGCATTGCCGACTGGGCACGAAAAGCCCGCGTACCGGTGGAATTGGTGGGCGTGGACGCCAACGCTTTCATGCTCGACTACGCCCGCGCCCGCAGCCTGGATTACCCCGAAATCAGCTACCAGCAATTCGATATTTTTGCTGATGATTTTCAGAAGGAACGATTTGACGTGCTCACGGCCAGCTTGTTCTGCCACCATTTTACGGATGACGAGCTGGTGACGCTGCTGCGGCAGTGGCGGGCGCAGACGGGCCTGGCGGTGGTCGTCAATGACTTGCACCGGCACTGGCTGGCCTACGCCAGCATCTGGGCCATCACGCGGCTGGCCGGCGGCTCGTATCTGGTGCGGCACGACGCGCCGCTGTCGGTGGCGCGGGCGTTTCGGCGGGCCGACTGGGCGCGGCTGCTGGCGGCGGCCGGGGTGCGGGGCGGGGCGGTGCGCTGGCGCTGGGCGTTTCGGTGGCAGGTGGTGTTCGGGAAGGCGTGCGGGGGGTGAGGCGCAAACGGAGCCGGGCTATATTCCGCAAATTGCTCTACCTTTGGGCGGCTGCCAGTGTTGGCAGTGACTGTTTTACCCTCATCAAAACCCCCTCCAAAACCTTATGGGCCTCGTTTCCGAATTTAAGGAGTTCATCTCCAAAGGCAATGTGCTCGACCTGGCCGTCGGGGTTATCATCGGTGCTTCGTTTGGCACCATCGTCAAGTCGCTCACCGACGACATTATCATGCCGCTCGTGGGCATGGTGGGCGGCAAGCCCGACTTTTCGGCCATCACGCTGGGCCCCATGAAAATCGGGTTGTTCCTCAACGCCGTGGTGGGTTTCCTCATCCTGGCCTTCATCATCTTCCTGCTTGTGAAAGGGGCCAATGGCCTCAAAAAAGCCCCCGTAGAAGTGGCCGTGGTGGAGCCCGGCCCGTCGAAAGACCAAGTGCTGCTGATGGAAATCCGCGACGCGCTGCGGAGCCGGGCGTAGGCGTTATTCTTGTTGAATTGTTTAATTGTTGCATTGCTTAATTGTTGCTCATACGGCCCCCGAACGGCACTGGGCTCACTGCGTTTTGACCACTGTGCCCACTGCGGGACAAACTTTTGAACAATAAACCAAAAAACCCTTCCCGTACTGCGGGAAGGGTTTTTTTGCCCGTTGGGCAGCCCCGGCGCTACTCGCGCAGCAAGCGCCGCGTGGCGTGCCCGGCGGCGGTGCCGACGTGCAGTAAGTACACGCCCGCCGGCAGCTCGCGCAGGTCGAGTTCCTCGCACAGGGCACCGGTGCGGGGTGTGGCCGTGCGGCGTTGCACCACTTGGCCCAGCACATTGGTGAGCGTCAGCTCGGCGGGGCCGGTGGCTCCGGCCAGCTCCACGGTGGCGGTGCTGGTGGCCGGGTTGGGATAGAGGCGCAGGTTGGCTTGCAGGGCGGCGTTGGGGGCCGTGCTGGTGGGCCGCTGCTGGAGCCACAGCACGAAGCGCGGCCCCCGGAAGCTGGCCGCCATCTGGAAGGCGTAGCGGGGTTGCTGGCTCAGGTTGTGGCGGCGGCTCAGGGCTTGGTCTTCGAGCCAGACCTCGGTGCCGGCGGGCAGGTTGAGCAGCGCCGGGGCGCTGAGCGTGTGGGGGCCGGAAGCACTCACAACCACGCCCAGCGGAATGCTGGGAGCCCGCAGCACGTCGGGCAGGCCGTTGATGCTCAGGGCTACCGGCCCGGTTGGGCCGCTGGCTTCGCTCCAGAGCGATGGGAAGCCGTTGCCGTTGCGCTGCACCTGGTGCGCGTCGTGCGCCGGGCTGAAACCAGCGGCGGCGGCGGGGTCGAAGTAGATGACCGTTTCGTCGGTTTGGCCGGCGGCGTTGGCCACTTGCAGGCGCAGCAGCGGCCGGGGGTCGGCGTAGGTGTTGGGGCGGGCGGCGGCGGGCAGCACGAGGGCGCTGCCGTTGGCCGTGCTTCGCACGAAGTAGCCCTGCATGGCGGCCACGTCCTTGGTGCCGCCGTTCTGGCCGATGCCGGGCTGGCCGGGCACGGGGTTGGGCAGGTAGCTGCGGTAGGTGCCGGTGTAGGGGCCGCTGGGCACGAACACGTACAGCGCCCGGCCGATGCCCGGCGCGGCGGGCACCAAATCCCAATCCAGCGGGCTGTGGAAGGGGTTGCCCAACAGGTGCCAGCCGGAGTTGGCGAACGCGCCCCGCGTGAGGTTCAGGTTCACGTCGGCGTGGGCCAGCGTGCCGCTGATGTCCACGAGGGTGGCGTTGGCGGTTTGGGCGGTGTAGCCGCGGCCGGGCGCGAGGTTTTCGGTGGCCAGCGGCACCCGCCAGCCCCGGTCGAAGAAGTCGGTGGCCGGGGTGGCGAGGCGGGCTTCGTCGTACTGGAAGAACGTCGGGAACGGCGACACGGTGTTGTCCGTCGTGTTGCAGGCCGGGTTCAGGTTGAAGCCGGGGAGGTCGTCGGCGAACTCCTGCACGGTGGCCGTGCCGCCCTGCATGGGCGAGGCGTAGTGCCGGTAGCCCGCGCCGCTGGCGTTGCCGATGAAGCGCTCCATCGTGGCCGGGCCGGTGACGAGGCCGCCGCCGCCGGGGTTCACCACCATGGCCGTGCCCGTGGCGTCGGAGCGCAGCGTGAGCCGGCCGCCCGAAGCCAGGTTGCCGGCCGTCAGGGTCAGCACCCGGCGCACGGCCAGCGGGCCGAGCAGGCTGGCCCCGGCCGGGTTGTCGAGCGTCAAATTGAACAGCACCGTGCCGCCGCCGCCACCCAGGGTTTGGGGCGTGATGCCGGCCAGCGTGAGGGTGCTGCTGCCGGCGTTCAGGGTGCCGTTGTTGGTCAGGTTGCCGCTCAGGGCCAGGGCGTTGCCCAGCGTCAGGCTCGCGCCGGGGGCCAGGGTGAGGTTGCGGGCGGCCGGCACGGGGCCGGTGGCGGGCAGCACGGGGTAGCGGGGCCGCCCGGCGGGCAGCATGAGGTCGCGGGTGGCGTCGGGCACCTGCCCGCAGCTCCAGTTGCCGGTCTCGAACCAGTTGCTGGTGCCGGCCGCGCCGGTCCAGGTGAGCACACTGGCGTCGGTGACGGTCAGGTTCTGGGCGCTGGGGGTGCCCGTGGTGGCGGGCAGCGAGGCCACCACGCGCACCCGGTAGCCGGTGCCGGGCGGCGTGCTGGCCGGAATGCTGGCCCGCACCACGCCGCCGCTGGCGCTGCTACTCAGCAAGGTGCCCAGCAGCGGCGCGGTGGCCGCAAACGCGCCCGCCGCGTCCGAGAGTTGCACCCGGAATTGGTTGCCCGTCCCGAAGCCCGCCGTGTTGGCCCCGAGGGGCACGTCCACGTCCTGCCCCTGGCAGTAGCTCGTGGGGGCCACGGTGCCCGTGGCCAGCGGCAGCCCCAACGTGCTGAATAGCAGCACCGGGCCGGTGGTCGAGTCGGTGCCGCAGCGGCTGGTCAGGGTCAGGGCGTAGGCCGTGCCGAGGGTCAGGCCACTCAGGCTGAGGGGCGAGGCCGGGCCGGATACGCTGACGGCCGGGCCGCCGCCGGTGGGCGTGGCCGTGGCGCGGTAGCCGCCCGACACGAGCGGCCCCGCCGTGGCGAAGCCGACCGTGGCCGTGGTGCTGGTGATGTTGCTCACGACCGCGTTGGTGGCCACGGGGCAGGGGCTGATGACGGCCTCAAAGGTCGTTTTGTCGCCTTCCGGGTTGTCCACGTTGTCGGTGGCGAGGGAGTAGAAGAAGTAGCTGCGGCCCGGTTGGGCGCTGAAGGTCACGGTGTCGCCGGCAAAGGCTCCGGCCAGGGCGTTATAGGTCAGTCCGTTGTCTTCCGACACGAACACCTCAAACGCCTTTGGCCCCGACCCGCCGGGGTCGTCCTGAATGCTCACGCGCAGCAGGTATTGGTTGTCGGCGCGGGGCGCGATGGGCCGCACGAACGACACGGGGGCCACGGCATCCACGATGTTCACCTCGCGGTTGGTGGCAATCACGTCGTTGAAATCGAACACGATGCGGGCCTTGGCCCGGATGGAGTCGCCGGTGACGACGCCGCGCCGGGGCCGCACGGTGTAGGTCACGAAGCCCTCGCCGGAGGCGATGGAGTCGTTGGGCGGCAGGAAGCCCGCCAGCGGGTCGGCCGGGGCCAAGCCGGTGAAGCGGTCCAGGGCCTGGAACTCCCAGAACACCTCGCGGGCCGCGATGTCCACGCCGGCCGTCATTTCCACGTCCACGCCCACCGAGTCGGCCACGCGGTAAATGGTGTTGTAGGCGGCCAGCCCGGCGGGCACGGCCAGCGTCAGGCGCTGGAAGCCCACGCTGCCGAGCTGCACGCTGAGGGGGTTGAGGTTGGCGTCAATCGGCACCCGCACGCTCACGCGCTGGGCCGAAGTGGTGGCCGCTTTCGGGTCGTTCTCGAAGAGCACCTTGTAGGGCAGCGGCGGCACGGCGGCCACGTAGCCCTGGGGCCGGTAGCCGTCGGGGCCGATGATTTCGTTGGGGTCGCAGGAGGTGATGACGGGGGTGCAGACGATTTTCTTGGCCGCGCAGGTCGAGGCCGAGGCGATGACATCCTTCACCGAAGTGCCCTTGATGCAGTCGAGCGCGTCCACCCATTCGTCCACCATTCTGCGGTCATCGGGCGAGTTTGCGCAGTTGCCCAGGCGCAGCCCAAACTGCGCAGACGAGGCCACGGCGTTCGTCCACTTCAACGCGCCCGAGGCCCCAATGGCCCCCACGCCGTCGGCGCCGGCAGCAAAAATGGCCTGCATCACGCAGTTGTCCAGCCCGAACTTGCCCAGGTACTTGAGGCCGAGGCTACCCAGTTTTTTGGGAATGTCCTTCTTATTGTCGGTGCCGGCCAGTTGTCGGTGCCGGCCAGGTCGCGGGCATCATTCATGGCTTCCACGATGTCCTGGCAGTCTTTGGTCGAGATGCCCACATTCCCGCACGACGGTCCGCCAGGGGGCGGGGCGGGCTGCTGGGGCCGCTGGGGCCGTTCGGGCTGCCGGGGCTGCCCGGCCCGCCGGGGCCGCCGGGGAAGCCGCCGCCGCCAGGGCCGCCAGGAAAGCCCGTGCCGCCGCCACCGCCGGGGCCAACCGGCCCGCCGGGGCCGGCCAGGCCGCCGCCGCCGCCGGGGCCGCCGGGGCCGGGCGTGGGCGCGAAGCTGGCAATGGTCGGGGCCGGGGTAAGCACCGTGAAGTTGCTGGCGCTCACGGCCGTGCCGTTGGGCGTGGTCAGGCTGACGGGGCCGGTGCTGGCCCCGGCCGGCACGGTGGCCGTCACGCTCGTGCCCGACACGCCGCTGAACACCGTGGCCGCCACGCTATTAAAGCGCACCGCCGTCGCGCCGCCCAGGTTGGTGCCCGTGATGGTGATGCCCGTGCCCACCGGCCCGTTCGTGGGCGCAAAAGAGGTGATGACCGGACTTACGCAGTTGAAAAGAGTTGCTACAATTTGCTACTCATTGCTTTGATATGGACGAACGTCCTGCTGAGCTTGTCGAAGCATCTTTACCCCCTCGCGTAGACCGTGCAACGAAATGATGAAGATGCTTCGACAAGCTCAGCAGGACGCGCTTTGAAAATAATACACTGATTAACAATTGGTAACAACTCTAAAAAACACACCCCCGCATCGGTCATTCGAATGGCCTGACTGATGCCAGGCAAGGTAAGCAGCAGGCGCACGGCCCGCACCCCGGCCACGGCAGCGGGCAGCGGCAGCGCCACGCGCTGCGGCGCGGCCTGGCTGGCGGCCAGCGCCACTGGCACCGAACCCGCCGCCGTAAACGTGGTGCCGTTGAGCGAAATTTCCAGCGTCAGGGTGCCGCTCACGGCCGCGCCGTTGGGGTTGCGTAGGCTCACCTGCGCTTCCGACACCGTGCGGGTAGCCGCGCCCAGGTCGGCTTCCACGGTGTTGGTATTGAAGAAGTTGGCCTCGCCCCGGCCGTTGAACACGGCTTCGGCCGCCGCCGCGCCCAGGTTGCCGCCGTAGCTGGCGGCGGGCCGGTTTTCGGCGAAGTTGTCGGAAGCCGCGCAGCCGCTCCGCACGAAGGCGCGGTTCAGCACCTGACTCCAGCGGCCGTTGGCGTCCCGCGTCCGCACAAACAGGCGGTGCGGGCCGTCGGGCAGGGCCGAAGCATCGGCCGCCACCGGCAGGGCCGTGTAGGAAGTGGCCGCCGCGCCGGTCGCAATGGCCGTGCCGCTGCCGAAGCCAGGGTCGGTGTCGAAGTAAAATGCTCGACTTCGGCCAAATTCGGGGCCGTGAGGGCCGAATTATCATCCACAAAAAACAGGCGGCCAAAGGTTTGGCTCCACTGGTTGTTCACGTCCCGCGTCCGCATAAACAAGCGGTGGAAGCCCGGCGCCAGGCTCCCGATGCTCACCGGTACCACGCGGTTGCCCACGCTCGTGCCCGTGAGGGCCGTGCTGCTGCCGTTGCCGAAGCCGGGGTCGGTGTCCAGAAAATGCTCGACTTCGGCCAGGTTGGGCGCGGCCAGCGCGGCACTGTTGTCAATAAACAGCAACCGCCCAAAGGTTTGGCTCCACTGACTGCCCGCATCGCGCGAGCGGACAAACAACCGGTGAAAGCCCGGCGACAAGCTGCCCAGCGGCACCGGAAACGAGAGGCCCAGGCGCGTGGGCGCGGCCGGACCGGGCAGGGCCACGGCCGTGCCGCTGCCAAAGCCAGGGTCGGTGTCGAAGAAGAACTCGACGCGGTTCAGGTCGGGCGGCGTTTGGGCCAGCAGCGGCCCCACGGCCCCGGCCAGCAACGCCAGCAGCAGCCCCAGCCGCAGCCGAAGGTGCCGCACGGTGAGTGCGATGTTCATGATAATGAGCGGGAATGGTGCGAACGCGCCCAAGCCGGGCGCGGGGCAGCCTATTTGTTCGAGCGGGTGCTAATCGTGGCGTTGAGCGTGGTGCCCGACACGGTTTGCGAGTACTCGAAAATGGCCGGCACGTTGGGCATCCCCGACAGGATGCAGGGCCGGCCGCCGCCAAACGCGCCGCAGTCGGCCCCGCTTTCGCCGGTGTTGTCGGCCGGGCCGCCCACGGCAATCTCGAACTGCGTTTCGGTGCCCGTGGCGCTGCCGAAAATGCCCGTCAGCGCCACGTTTTGCTGGTTGCCGCTGGCCGCGCCAAACTGCGTGCCCGTGCCCAGGTTGTTCGAAAAAGCGTTCGAGCGCGGGGCCACCACGGCCGTCGTCCGCGTCACGATGTTGTTCTTCAGCACGCAGTTATCCACGTCAATGTTGCCGCCGTTGCTACCGGCCCGGTTGCCGATGACGTTGTTGGAAAACAGCACCCCATTCACGCTAGGCGAGTTGCCGCCGCCGATGTTGCCGCTAATGAGGTTGTTGTCCACCAGCATATTGGAGATGGAAGTGGTGCCGCCTGGCCGCAGGGTCAGGTCCCCGTCGATGAAATTCTGCCGGATGATGCCGCTGGTGACGACCGCGCTGGTCCCGGTAACGAAGTCGTCGCGCCCGATATTCACCCCGTTGCCGGCCACCCGGTTGCGCTCGACCACGATGTTGGTGGCGTTTATCATTATCCGGTTGTTGACCGTGACGCCCGTAATGCGCGACCCCGCCGACCCCAGCCGGAATGTCACGACATCCACCACCGACGGGCGCGGGTCGGCCGTGAGCAGCGGGCTGCGTTCGGTGTGCAAGTACCCGTTGCCGATGATGGTGAGCGGCTTGACGCACGCCAGGTCGCCGTAGCTCAGGCTGCTGGGTTCGAGGTAGATGATGTCGCCGTTGGCCGCCGCATCGTGCGCCGCTTGCAGCGTGGCAAAAATGCCGGTGCCGGTCACGCCCACGTTGTTGCAACGCAGAATGTTTTGGGCCTGGACCGCCTGCACAGTAAGCAGCAGCAGCAAGCTAACGAAGGAAGCGAGTAGCGTTTTCATCGTGGTTGGGTTGGGGGTTTGGTGGGGGTTGAAAAACCGCCGGGCCGCACCCGCGCCCCAGCCGCCGCCCCGCTCGTTTGGGTTGGCCAATGCAAAGCTGCGACCCACCCGATTTTTCGCCAAACGCTGATGTAACCAATGCTGTTGGGTATGTAACACGGGTTTTAAACACCTGACTTACAGAAGTTAATAATACTAAGGAGTACCCCAAAGGGGTTGCATAACAGAGCCGGGGGTTGGCGACCAGCGGAAGCCTACCCCCGGTTTGGGTACGCTGGATGCCCGAACCCCAACGGGGTTCCACCGCCGTTGCGCGACGACCGGGTGGCGGCGGTGGAACCCCGTTGGGGTTCGGCCGGGGTGGGCCGGTTATCCGGGGGTAGGCTCCCGCTGGTCGCCAACCCCCGGCTGCGTTGTGCAACCCCTTCGGGGTACTCCTTGACAATATCCACTGAATAAAAACGCCGCATTGTCTATTGTTTGTCAGACTGTTATTAATAATGCGTTAGCTTTGAAATTTCGGAACCATTGACTTGTTAAAAAAAGTTAAGTAATTGCTTAACTTTTATGGCAACCCCCGGCAAACCAACTCCGCGCCCACCGCTTTTCGAAACGAAAAGGCTGGACCAATCCCGGCCCGGCAAACTGACGTTCGTGAAGCTGCTGAAAAAGGGGGCTTGCCAGTTCGATGATTTTCTGGCCCAGCTCGAACGCGAGGGCGGCTACGAAAAAGAGGTTGATAAATCCATCAACCTCATGGACCAACTCGCCCGGTGCAAGCCCCTGCGGGGCCACCAACACCACGCCTTGGGCACCCTGAACCGCACCGTAAAGGGCAAAATCCACACCGTCACCTGCTACGAAATCAAGACCACCAACCTGCGGATTTACTACTTCCACCACCCGCCCAACGCCGAAATCGTGGTGTTCACGGGCAAGAAAAACACGCAGCCCGCCGACATTTCTGCCTTCGAAAGCCTGGTGGGCCAGTACCTGGATTTTATTCACGCCTAATCAATGCCAACCCCGATGTTTACCCGCCGCGCCATCCTGTCCCGCCCCACGTACTGGCTCACCGAAAACCGCCTGGATTTCATGCGGGCAGTTGCCGACTACATGGAGCGCAACCACCTGAACCGCAAAAAACTAGCGGCTTACCTGCACTGCTCGCCCAGCTACGTTTCCCAAATCCTGAACGGCGACACCAACCTCTCGCAGGAAAAGCTCTACGACATTGCCCTCGCCATCGGCAAGGTGCCCCTTATGCGCTACGAAGACCTGGAAATTGTGCTTCAGCGCGATTCCATTCAGTGCGGCCACGCCTACGAGGTGGTCAGCACGGCCGCCAAAACGATGCCCCTGGCACCACCCGCCCCGGCCCGTCAATTCACTGTCAGTCAATCGTTCAATACCCGCGCCGTCGCTGCGCCCAACCTTCAACCTGCCTAGCCATGCCCCCCACCACCAACGACTGCGGAGTGGCTGTTTCCAACATCCAACTCATCAATTTCAGCTACGAAATAGATTACGACTTGCAAAACATAAGCGCCGTGGACCTGAGCGTTACCGAACTGACGCGGGTAATGCTTGAGGCCAATCGTTTCGATTTTCTGGTCACCATTGCCTACCTCGACCAGCGCACGGCGGCCCCCGTACTCCAGGCCACTTGCCTGACCAGCTATGCCCTGCACGGAATGCAACGAGCAACCGACCCGCAAAGCGGCAAGAGTACCGTGCAAGTACCGAATGCGCTGCTGGCTCTGATGCGGATTGAGGCCGCTGCCCACGCCCGTGCCCTGGTGGCCGTGCAAGCCGCCGCCACTCCGTTTGGCAAAATCTACGTGGCCACGCCGCCCCACCAACCAGCGGCCGAAGCAGCGGCCCGCCCGTAGCGGCACCTACGCGGCCCGCCAACGCCTCAGCCCACCGCCGCGTAGGCCGACGGCACCACCCCGAACTCCTCGCGGAAGCAGCGCGAAAAGTGCGACAGGTTGCCGAAGCCCGTGGCGTAAGCCACGTCGGCCACGTTGCCGGTGCGGGCGGCCAGCAGTTGGGCAGCCCGGCGCAGGCGCAGCGTCCGCACGAAGCCGGTGGCGCTCTGGTCGGTGAGAGCCTTGAGCTTGCGGTGGAGTTGCATCCGGCTCACGACCATGTCGTTGGCGAAGGTTTCGACTGAAAAATCGGGGTCGGCGAGGTGGGTTTCGACCACGGTCAGGGCGCGGGTCAGGAACCGCTCGTCGGCCGAGGTGAGGGCGATGTCGCGGGGTTGCAGGGTTATTTCGCGGCCGAAACGCTGGCGCAGTTGGCGGCGGCTGGCCACCAGGTTGCGCACCCGCGCCAGCAGTTCGGCGGGCCGGAAGGGCTTGGTGAGGTAGTCGTCGGCCCCCAACTCCAGGCCCGCGAGGCGGCTGGCCTCGCTGCCCAGGGCCGTGAGCAGCACCACCGGAATGTGGCTCGTGCGCTCGTCGGTTTTGAGGCGTTCGCAGAGTTCGAGGCCGTCGAGGCCGGGCATCATCAAGTCGCTCACAATCAGGTCGGGCAGGGCGGCCTGGGCGCGGGCCAGGCCCAGGGTGCCGTCGGCGGCGAGCAACAGGCGGTAATCGGCTTGCAGGCAGTGGCGCAGGTAGTGGCGCAGGTCGGCGCTGTCGTCCACGATGAGGACGAGCGGGCGCTCGTCGGCGGCGCGAGGCCGGGCGGCGGGGCCGGCGGCGTTGGTGGCGGCAGCGGCCGGGTTTGCATCCGTCCCCGGTTCAAAGCCCACCCCGGTTGTGCGGAAACCTTCGCCGTTATTGTCCCCAGAATCCGACCCGGAATCCGACCCAAAATCCGACCTGGAATCCGACCCGGAATCCGACCCAAAATCCGACCTGGAATCCGACCCAGCATCCGGCCCAGCATCCGACCCAAAATCACCCCCAAAACCAGCCCAGGAATCCGCCTCAAAATCCGCTTCCGCTTCCACGGCCGAAGCCAGTTCGTCGGCGGCGACGGCGGCCCAGCGGCTGGCCGGGCCGGGCGCTTCGTCGGCCAGCAGGGCGGGGCCGATGTCGTGGTTTTGCAGGTGCGCCGTGCCCAGGGCTAAACTGATGGTGAAGGTACTGCCCTCGCCCACGGTGCTGCTGGCCGTGGCCGTGCCGCCGTGCAGTGCCACGAGTTCGCGCACCAGCGCCAGGCCCACGCCCGAGCCGCCGTGCCGCCGCAGCCGCCCCGCGTCGGCCTGCTCGAAGCGCTCGAACACGCGGGGCAATTGGGCGGCGGCAATGCCGGTGCCGGTGTCGGCCACGCTGGCCAGGGCGAGGCCGTCGGCGTAGCTTACCCGCACTTGTACCTGCCCGCCGGGGGGCGTGAATTTCAGCGCGTTGCTGAGCAAATTACTCAGGATTTGTTCCAGCTTGTCGGCGTCGGCGTAGAGCGGGGCGGCAGCGGGCGGCGGGGGTTCGGCGGTCACGGTCAGGGCCACGTCGTGGGCCAGGGCCAGGGGGCCGAACACGTCGGCGGCGGCGCGGGCGGCGCGGGCCAGGTCGGTGGGCACGGCCCGCAGGCGCATACTGCCGGCTTCGAGACGGGCAATGTCGAGGAGTTAGGTGATGAGGTGCAGCAGGCGGCGGGCGGTGCGGTGCATAGGCCGCACTTCGGGGCGCGGGGCGGGTTTGGCCAGCATCTGCTCCAAGGGGCTGAGGATGAGCGTGAGCGGCGTCCGCAGTTCGTGGCTGATGTTGGTAAAAAAACGCGTCTTCACCTCGTCGAGGGCCGTGAGGTGGTCGGTGGTGGCGAGGCTGGCTTGCAGCTCGTTGTAGGCTTGGGTGAGGTCGCGGTTGGCGCGGCGCTGTACGTCTTCCTTCTCGCGGGCCACGGCCAGGGCTTCGGCCTGGGCCAGTTCCTTGTCGCGCCGGGCCAGGTTGATGCGGTCGGCCAAACCCATTGATAACAGAATGACTTCCAGGGCCGAAGCAACCCGCACGCCGTATTCGGTGAGGAAGTTGAGGGGCAGCAGCCCCAGCGTCCGCAGGTAGTACAGCACGATGGCCGCCATCAGCAGCACCCAGCCCGCGAGGTAGTAGTTGGCCGGCCGGTAGCCCCGGCGCAAGGCCCCCAGGCAAGCCCCCAGCAGCCCCGCCACCGTCAGCAGCGGCAGCGCGATGAGCAGGACGTGCGCCAGGCCCGCCAGCCGGGGCACCAAACCCGGCAGCACCAGCGCGGGCGTCAGCGCCGCCAGCGCCCGCAAAGCCCAATCGAGCCGGGGCGCGGTGCGGGCGGTTTCGAGGAACGCGCGGGCTGTAAGGATGCTGAAAACCAGCGTAGCGGCCAGCAGCGCCAGTGCCAGCGGCCCCTCTATTGCCTGCACCCGCGCCGGGCCGGCCCACAGTTGCAGGTAGCCCGTCATCTGGGCCTGCAACAGCCCGAACGAGGCCACGAACAGCACGTAATACCGGTAGCTGCGGTCGCGGACGAGCAAGTACAGCAGCAAGTTGTAGAGCAGCATCGTGAGCAGCGTCGTGAAATACACCGCCGCGCCCTGGTCTTTTCAGCGGGCCAGTTCGCGCAGGTGGTTTTCTTCGCTGATGACGAAGCATTGCTCGCCGCTGCCGCCGTGGATATACAGCGTCAGGCGCTCGCCGGGCGGCAAGGGCAGGCGCAGGTTGAAGTTCTGGCCCGTCACGACGTGGCTCGCCGCAAAATATTGGACCCCTGCCTGTTGCCGGAAGCGCACCCGCCCCGCCGTGTCCACCAGATACGCTTCAAATGGCTTGAGGCCCCGCAGCAGCCCGCGCAGTAGCCAGTGGGTGCCCGGCCCGGTGCCGGCCCGCACATCGCAGCGCAGCCACACGTCGGCGCGGGCCAGCGCGACGGTCGGCACGTCCTGAGTGCTGGCTTCAAACCGGTTGGCGTAGTATCCGCGCACGTCGGCCAGCGTCAGCCGGGCCTGCCTGCGGGCCAGGGGCCGGGCCAGCACCGCGCTGTGGCGGCCCACCGAATAGTCCGTTGCCGTATCGCTCAGCAACAGCCCCGCCGGGGCCTGCGCCGCCGCCGGGGCCGGCAGCCCGCCGCCCAGGGCCAGCGCCAACAACCACAGTCGCCACAATTTTGGCCCGACGCACCGCATAGTTTCAAGATAAACGCGCAGCCGACCGGCCAAGCGCCGACAAGTTACCATAAAGCCGTTTAGGAAGCCGGGGCGCACCGCCTCTCCCGTCCCGCCCTATCTTAGCAGCAGCAACGGCCACGGCGTGGCCCCCTGCGCCCTGCCTGCCCGAACCATTGCCCGGCGCGGGCCGTTGCGCCGCCAATCAGTGTACCGCCGCGCCCGTTCTTCCCCGCACCAATGAAACAATTGCTTGCAATGGCCGCCTTCGGGTTGCTTACCGCCGCCGCCGCCCAGGCCCAATCGGCCGCCCCCGATTTTCCGACTGCCGGCAAACCCGCTGTTACTGCCGCCCGCGCCAGCCGCGCCACTGCCCAGGAGGCCGCCCGCCAGCAGCGCCGCGCCGCCATGAGCCCCGAAGAAGCCCGCCGCGACGAGCAAATGGCCCTGCTCGAAGCCCGCACCGGCAACACCAGCTTCAGCCGCGGCGGCCCCGAGCGGCAGCTCGATAAAACCACGGCCGGCGGCGGTTTCACGGTCCGCAAATTCAAGAGCCGCCCCGGCCAGATGGCCGGCGACCAGCGCGGCCAGGGCCACTACCGGGGCGGCATCGACCCACCGGGCAAGCCACTGGTGCATATTCACAAGAGCAAGAAAAAATTCTTGTTGTTTTAAAGCCGCTAACGACCAGCAGCCTGTGCCCCAAATGCTTAAGCGCCATCGGCACCGCTGCTAGGCCAAGCTGGCGGCGTGTTCGGAGGGCGCGTGGCCGTGCAGCGCCCGGAAGCTCTTGCTGAAGTTCGACAGGTTGTCGAAACCAACGGCGTAGGCCACTTCCGACACGCTGCCCGCGCCGCCGGCCAGCAGTTGGGCGGCGCGGCGCAGGCGCAGCACCCGCACAAAATCGGTGGGGGCCTGGTCGGTGAGGGCCTTAAGTTTGCGGAAGAGATGCACCCGGCTCATGGCCATTGCCGCCGCGAAGATTTCGACGTCGAAAGTTGGGTCGGCGAAGTGTTTTTCGACCACGGCCAGGGCGCGGGTCAGGAACTGCTCGTCGGCCGAGGTGATGGCAATGTCGCGGGGCTGCAGGGTTACTTCCTGGGCAAAGCGCTGGCGC
>JANXUO010000110.1 GCA_025356245.1 Hymenobacter sp. | reverse complement strand
CCTTTTTCACCCAGTCGTTCACCGTCCATTCGCCGCCTTCGGTGGCGGGCGGCTCGGCCACGCGCAGGCGGCCCTTGTCGAGTTCCTCGATGACGTGCTCGATGGCGGCGCGGGTGTCGGGCGTTTGCAGCAGGGCGCGGTCGGCCCAGGCGGCTTCAATGAGTGATTGAGTGGATGGGTGAAGGAGTGAATGCGCTTGGGTTGGCATGAGGGAGGGGTTTTTGCGGGATTGAACGGCGCGGCGGCGCGGCCGGGCGGGGCAAAACTACCATCTTTGGGGCGTGTCTGGTGTTGTTCCGTCTCAAATTGTGGTGTTGCTGGCTTCGGTGCTGAAGCCCGTAGACGATACGCGGATGCGCGGCAAGTTTGCCGAAACGCTGCTGGCCCGGCCCGGCGTGCAGGTACACGTAGCCGGCCGGGCGGCAGCAGCCACGGCCGAGGAGTTTGGGGGCGTGCACCGCCACCGCCTTTTTGCGGGCGCGCGGCTGAGCCTGGGGCGGCTGCTGGCGCAGTACCGCTACTGGTGGCTGCTGGGCTGGCTGCGGCCGGCGTTGGTGGTGGTGCACGCACCCGAGCTGCTGCCGCTTACACTGCTGTGGCAGGGGCTGGGGCGGGTGCTGGGCCAGCGCCGACAGTTCATCTACGACATCCGCGAGAACTACGCCCTCAACGTGCGTACCCAGCAGGTGTACGGCGGCGGGCTGCGGCGGGTACTGGCAGCCGGTCTGCGTTGGGTGGAGGGCGCGGCGGCGCAGCAGGCGGCGGCCGTTATTCTGGCCGAAGCAAGCTACGCCGACGAGCTACCGTTTCTGGCCGCGCTGCCGCCCGCCCGCGTCCTCGTTCTCGAAAACAAGTACCAGCCCCAGCCGGGCGAGCCCCCGCCGCCCGCCCGCCCGGCGCCGGCCCCCACCGAGCCACTACGGCTGCTGTACTCGGGCACCATTTCGGAGTTGAACGGAGTACACGAGGCGTTGGCGCTGGCCGCCGCCCTGCACGGCCGCTGGCCGGGCGGGGCGCGGCTCACCGTGGTGGGGTGTTGCCAGCAGCCCGCGCTGCTGACCGAGCTGCAAGCCCTGGCCGCCCAGCACCCCGAGTGGCTGACGCTGCGGGCCGGGGCGGCCCCCGTGCCCCATGCCGAAATCGTGAACGAAATCCGGCGCACCCACTTCGGTCTCCTACCCTACCGGCCCCACCCCAGCACCTGGCGCTGCCGCCCCACCAAGCTATTTGAGTACCTGGCCCAGGGCCTGCCGGTGCTGCTGCCGCCCAACGCGCTGTGGACCGATTTGGCCACCGCCCACCGGGCCGGCATCAGCCTGAATTTCGAGGATGCGCCGGCCGCCGCCGCCGCCGTGCAAGCGGCCGCCACGGCCTGGGATTTTTACCCGGCCGGCCCGCCGCCGCAAGCCAGCTGGGCCAGCGAGGATAAAAAATTAGGAGCTTTGCTGGATACTCTGCTTTAATCTGCCAACTTTGCGGCCCGTTTGCGTACCAAGGCCGCCCGCCGGGCAGCGCCCCGCACCGACGCCCGCCCCTGTTCCCACCCCCTAAATTACCCGCCCGATGGCTACTTTGCGTCACTCCGAAATTGCCGGTACCGGCCACTACGTGCCCAGCCGCGTGGTCAAAAACGCCGAGCTCGAAACCCTGCTCGACACCTCCGACGCCTGGATTCAGGAGCGCACCGGCATCCAGGAGCGCCGCTGGTTTGAAGAAGGCATTGACACCACCACCAACATGGGCACCAAGGCCGCTCAAATGGCCCTGGCCGATGCCGGCCTCACGGCCGACGACGTGCAGCTTATCGTATTTGCCACGCTCTCGCCCGATTACGTGTTTCCGGGCTCCGGCGTGCTCTTGCAGCGCGAGCTGGGCATGAAGGACCACGTGCCCGCCCTCGACGTGCGCAACCAGTGCTCGGGCTTCATCTACGCCCTGTCGGTGGCCGACCAGTTCATCAAAACCGGGATGTACGACAACGTGCTCGTGGTGGGCTCCGAAATCCACTCCTCGGGCCTCGACAAAACGCCGCGCGGCCGGGGCGTGGCCGTCATTTTTGGCGACGGCGCCGGGGCCGTGCTGCTGCGCCCCAGCACCCGTGCGGGCCACGGCATCCTCAGCACCCACCTGCACGCACAGGGCGAGTTTGCCGAGGAGCTGATTGTCAAGGAGCCCGGCTCGAACCGCGAAGGCCGCGTGACCGTGGCCGTCGAAAATCAAGCCGACATGTACCCCTACATGAACGGCCAGAACGTGTTCAAGAACGCCGTCGTCCGCTTCCCGCAAGTCATCAAGGAAGCCCTCGACGCGAACCAGCTGCAAGCTGCCGACATCGACCTGCTCATCCCCCACCAGGCCAACCTGCGCATCACGCAGTACGTGCAAGGCAAAATGGGCCTCGCCGACGACAAGGTATTCAGCAACATTCAGCGCTACGGCAACACCACCGCCGCCAGCATCCCGCTGGCCCTGAGCGAGGCCGTGCAGCAGGGCAAAATCAAGCGCGGCGATTTGCTGTGCCTGGCCGCCTTCGGGTCGGGTTTCACCTGGGCCTCGGCGCTGATTAGGTGGTAGTCTGACGGCAATAAACCGCGCCGGGAGCGCCGCCCGGTTCGCGCGCGGCAGAGGTGCTGCAATGCGATTGGTACAGCATCCAGCTTTTGTAGTTCAACATCAATGCTTCCTTCTTTCATCCGTCTGGTTCGGCGACTTTGGCTGTTGCTCCTGCTGCCCAGTGTTCCGCTGGTGGCCTGGTCGCAGCCGCTTTCTCAGCCGCGGTTCGTGGCGGGCGACACGAACCGCGTGTACACCCGCGCCGAACGAATGCCCGGCTTGCCCGACGGCGACGGCCTCTACGCCCTGCCAACTTTGGTGCAGCGGAAGCTCGTGCTGCCGGCCGAAGTGCGCGAAGGCCGGCTGGAAGGCCAGGTGCTGGTCGGCTTCACGGTTGGGGCCAGCGGCGTGGTGCGCGACGCCAAAGCGGTAAAAAGCCTGTCGGCCGCCACCGACGCGGCGGCCTGCCGGGCCGTGGCGGCGACGCGCTTCCGGCCCGCCACCCAAAACGGACAGGCCGTGGCCGTCAGCCATACCGTGGCAGTCGATTTTTTTGGCCCCAACCACGTGTACATCCGAGCGCCAAGCGAAGTCGCCAAAACGGCCGTACCCGATTTGGAAGCTTACTTTGAGCAGCATATGCAATTGCCCGCGTCGGTTGTGGCCGGTACGCGCAGACGCCGCGTGAGCGTGGCGTTTGTGGTGCTGCCCGACGGCCGCCCCGATGCTGCCCGCCTTGTTTCGACCCCGTTGCTGCACGACTGCCCCGCCTGCGATGCCGAGGCCCTGCGCCTCGTGCGCGGCCTGCCCCGCTACCAGCCGGCCCGCAACGAACGCGGCGAGCCGGTGGCCGTGGTGCAGGAAGTGGGGATGTATATGCCGCCCGCCCGGTCCGATTCTACGGGCGTGGTGTACACCTACGTCGAGCAGATGCCCGCCCTGGCCGGTGGCGGCGGGGGCTACGCGGCCATCGCCGCCGAAGTGCAGCGCAACGTGCTGGTGCCGCCCGACCTGCCCGTCGGGACAAACCGCGTGTTTGTGCGGTTCGTCATCGGCCCCAGCGGTTTCGTCATACCCAATTCTATCCGGGTCGAGCGGCCGGGCCGGTACCCGAGCGCCGACGCGGCGGCAGTGGCGGCGGTGGGCCGGCTGCCGCGCCTGCAAGGTGGCCGGCAAAACGGCCGGCCGGTTTCCGTCAGCCTCACGCTGCCGGTTGTGCTCACCAAGCCTTAGCATTGATTAACATTGACTTCCTGGCGCAGGAACTGCCCCGGTCGCCCGCCTTGCGCGCTGGGCAAGCTAACCCCCGTTTTGAGATTAGCCATTCGACAAGCAAGATGCCCAGCCACACCGAAGAAAATTATTTGAAGGCCGTCTATAAGCTAGGCGAGGCCGAACCGGGCCAGGACGTGAGTACCAACCGCATTGCCGCGGCCCTAGCCACCCGCGCCGCCTCGGTAACAGACATGCTGCGGCGGCTCTCCGACAAAGGCTTGCTCGACTACGAGCGCTACCGCGGCGTGCAGCTCACGGCTGAGGGCCGGCGCTGCGCACTGCTCACCATCCGCAAGCACCGCCTTTGGGAAGTATTCCTGGTGCAACAGTTAGGCTTTAGCTGGGACGAGGTGCACGAAGTAGCCGAAGAGCTCGAACACGTGCAAAGCCCGCTGCTCATGCGTCGGCTCGACGCCTTTTTGGGCCACCCCGCCCTCGACCCCCACGGCGACCCCATCCCCGGCGAGGACGGGGCCGTGCTACGCCCCGCCACCCGCCTGCTGGCCGACTTGGCGGTGGGCGAATGCGGGCACCTGGCGGCCGTCAAGAACACGTCGGGGCCGTTCTTGCAGTACCTCGACAAGGCGGGCTTGCAGTTGGGGGCGAAGGTGGAAGTGCTGGACAAGGCAGTTTTCGACCACTCGCTGGAACTGCGCCTGGGGCAACGCACGGCGTTCGTGTCGGCCGAAGTGAGCCAGAATTTGTTTGTGGGGCCGTGAAGTGCGGGTACCCGCCCTGACTTTCCACACGGCTTCACACTTACCCATGCGTACTTATTTTTTGTTGGGCAGCGCGGCGTTCGGCCTGCTGATGTCCTGGAAACCGGCACTCGAACCATCCGCGCCCCTCGCGCCCGTCTTCGGCCCGGCCACGACCTACGCCGTGGGCCGGGGGCCGCAGGCGCTGGCCGTGGCCGACCTCAACGCCGACGGCCACCCCGACCTGGTGACGGTGAACGACGGCCGGAGCCGGCCCGGCGGCAGCGGCGAGGCCGTCATCGGTGTCGGCGCGTTGTTCAAGGGCCTGGAACGGAAGCCCAAGGCCACGGACGTGGGCGACGCCACCGTGTGGCTGGGGCAGGGCGAAGGCCGCTTCGCGGCCCGCCGCGACTACCCGCTGGGCCGCTACCCCCAAGGGCTGGCCCTGGCCGACTTCAACGGCGACGGCCAGCCCGACCTGCTGACCC
>JANXUO010000464.1 GCA_025356245.1 Hymenobacter sp. | reverse complement strand
GCTGCTTAGCCTGGGGCTGGCGGCGGGCGGCAAGTTTGACGAGGCGGCCATTCAGGCGTTTTTGCGGGGTGTCACCATCGCCATGCTCGGCAGCTTGTTTGGGTTGGGGCTTACCCTGCGCAGCACCGCCCGCTACAAGCTGGCCCGGCGGCAGCAGGAGCAGCGCCGAAACGACTACTACACCTTTTTGCAGGTGCAGCTGCTGCCCATTCTGCATTCCGACATGGCCGGCAGCCTCGGCAACCTCAAGGCTGTGCTCGATGCTTTCAACCAGGAATTTCTGAGCAAAATATTCGAGTTTGGCCCCATCGTAAAGGCACTGAACGAGAATATTACGGTGCAAAAGGACTTTCTGGAGCAATTGCAGCGCGTGGGCTACACCGAGATGGCCAACGCCAGTATCCGGGTGTTCGACAAGGTGGCCGAAAGCGCCCATTACTTCGAGAACTTCCTGGCCTACCAGCAGGAATTGAACCACACCATGCGCCAAGGCCAGCAGGTGGCCGCCAGCATCACCGCCGTGCTCGACCGCGTAACCGGCCTCGAAGCCGGGCTGAACCAGGTGCCCGCCCTGGTGCAGCAGCACGCGGGCACGGTGGCGGCGCAGCTCCAGTTTTTTGGTCAGAACCAAGCCGAGATGGCCCGCCTGGCCCGGCAATCGGAGGCGTTCATGGACGAGAGCTACCACCAGCTGGCCCAGGTGATGCGGCAGCGCATGGCCGTGCTCACCAAGGAAGCCGACGAGGCCGCTGGCGTGCTGGAAGACCATTTCCGCGTGCTCAACAAAGACAACGTATATGAGCGCATTGTGCAGTATCTGAGTCCGTTCAGCGAGTTGCCGGCGCAGCAGCGGGCGCTCAATCAGCTCCAGGAAAAGCAAGCCGCCCAAACCGCCCGCGCCCTGCAAGCCCTCGAAAGCCGCCTGGCCGCCGACAACGCCTTGCAAGCCGCCCTGTTGCAGCAAGTGCAGCAGTCCAATGCCCTGCTGGCCAAGCTTAACGAGCGCAGCTGGTTGCAGCGCATGGTGGGGTGAAGTCCTTAAAACAAACGCCCATGAACCAAAACCGCCGCGATTTTTTCTGGCCCAGCTACGTCGATTTGATGACGGCGCTGTTTCTGGTGATGCTGGTGCTTTTCGTGCTGAGCTACAAGCGGTTTCAGGACAAGGAGGCGGAGTTGAACGCCAAGGTGGCCGAGAAGGAGAAATTCGACGAGATTATGACGGCGCTGCGGGGCTTGCAGGGCCGCTACTTCAGCTACCGGCCCGACTGCAAGCGCCACGAGCTGCGGGTGAACGTGGTGTTTGCCCCCCGCCAGGCCGCCCTGCCGCCCGAAGCCCAGGACTCGTTGTATCTGGCCGGGCAGTTTTTGCTGAGCCGCATTTCGGCCATTCCGCGCAAGATGGACGTGAAATACCTGATTGTAGTGGAGGGCCGCGCCGCCAAAGACACCTACAAAAGCCCCGACGACCCCGCCAACCGCGACGGCCCCGTGGTGCGGCAGCTCAGCTTTGAGCGGGCCATGGCGCTGGTCAATTTCTGGCGCGCCCGCGGCCTCGACTTCGACGAGCGCCGCTTCGAGATTGTGGCGGCCGGCAGCGGCTTCCGGGGCAGCTGCCGCTACGCTGGGGCCGAGGAAACGTACAACCGCCGCTTCGTCATCCAGATTATTCCCAAGATTGGGGCGCTGTAACACGAAGCACAACGTACCGCGCAGCTCCAGCTTCGCGTCGCCGGAACGGCGAAGGGTACAATGAGTGAGCGAAGGAGTGAATGAGTGAATTATTAGTGGGCAATGCGTCCGTGAACGTCACCCCACTAATAATTCACTCGCTCGCTCATTGTACCATTTGCCGTTTCGGCAACGCGAAGCTGGAGCTGCGCGGTACACCTTTTCCTCACTCAAACTCGCTGCTAACCAGCTTTTCCTGACGCAGGTACACGATGCGGTTATCGGCGTCGAAGCGGGCGCGAACCTGGGTGCGCAGGCGCTGGTAGCGCCCGCGCGACACCCGGAACAGGCGGCAGCTTTCGAGGTAGGTGGCGGTGTGCTCGCCGGCGGCGTTGGCGGCGCTCACGGCCAGGGTGCCGGGCTCGACCTGGTACACGGCGCGGCGGTTGTCGGGGAAAAAGCTGCGGCCCAGGTCGGCGGCAATGGCGGCGGGGGTTAGGTTTTGCTGGATGTAGAGGCGCTCGACGTGCGGGGCAAAGTAGGTGGCGGCCTCACTCAGGGGCGGGGCAAAAAGGTCGGCGTAGTAGCGGGCCAGGGTTTGGCGCACGGCCAGGGCGGCTTCCGAATCGTTGGCCTCGGGCGCGGCGGGCACGGGGGCTTCGGCGGTACTGGGCGTGCTGGCAGGTGCCGGCATCGGCTCGGGCAAAGGCCCGGCGGCAGCCGAGTCGGCGGCGTTGGTGGTGGGCGCGGGCGCGGGAAACTCGTCGGGGGCGCTGGGAGTATTGGCGGGGGCGGCGGCCGAGTCGCGGGGTGGCGGATAGGTAACGGGCGCGGAACTGCTGGGGGCGGGGGCCGTCGGGGCAGCTACGGGTTCGCTGGCGGCGGCTTCGGCGCCGGGGGCATCGGCTACGGTGAGCTGCTCGTCGGGCTGCGCGGGGCGGAAAACCAGGTACGCCACCAACAGTATCAATCCCAGGCCAAACACCGCCGCCAATACCCCAGACAATGCACTACGGCCCGGTAGCACAGCAGTAGGCGTAAGCTCCAGCTTATGCAGGATGGGGGCCGAAGCTACTGAAGGCAAAGGCACTGGCTTGCCAGTAGCTGGTGCCGCTGGGCGGATTGGCGGCGCCACGGCCGGTTGTGGCTTCGGTGCTACGGCTGCCGGCAATGCGCTTGGTAATGCGCTTGGTAATGCGCCCGGTACGGTGGCTGTTGCGGGCGCAACGGCAGCTACTGGCATTGGCAAATTTTCCGGCGCTGCTGCCGCAGTTCCGGCCGGTGCTGGCGGCGTAGCTGCCGCCGGGGCCGCGGCTTCAAACAGCGAAAGCAGCGACGGCAGCGCCGTTTCCGGCTCCGTGGGGGCGGGAGTAACGGCCGGGGCGGTAGCTGGCGGCTGGCGGCGCTCCAGCTCGGTGCGCAGCGTTTCGAACAGCGCCGGGCTGAGGTGGCCCGCCGCCATAGCGGCCTGTAGTTGTTCGAGTTCGGTGAGGTGGCGGGCAGGCTCCGGGGTAGCGGACATAAGACGGAATGCGCAGGGCGGGGCGGCCTTGATTGCGGAGGCAAAGATACCCGCTGCGTTTAGGGTAGGTGCAGCGGGAGCACTACTTGAAAATGCGAAATTTCAGGGCAAATACTTTCTTTTGAATCAACGAGCGCCAGTCGATAAACAACAGGGCCAACAACAGCAGCATGCTGCCCGTCAGGCCCGCGACGGATTGCCAGGACAACGCCGAAGCCCGCAGGTTACCAATGTTTTTCGAGGCGTAACTGCCCATCGCCAGGGCCAGGCTGTCGCTGGTAAGCTTGCCCACGAAAAACGCTGGAATGATGTACAGCGGCTGGATGCGGGCCATACCGGCGGCCACAAACAGCGGCGTGGTAGGCAAAGGCAGCAGCGAATACGCCACAATCACCAGCTGGCTCGCCCAGCCTTTCTCCTTGAGCTTGCTGCCCAGAAACTGCACGTCCTTATTTTTGGCCGGCGTGAAATAGCGGTCAGACAAGCGCGGGATGTACAGCGTGAGAATGTAGCGGCCCAGAATGGAGCCGGCCACCCCCACCAGCAGCACCACCCACAGGCGCAGGTCGAACTTCAAATACAGGTAAATCATGACCGTAAAAGCCGGCAGAAACGGAAACGGCACAACATCGAAGAGCAAAGCCCCGAGGAAAACCAGTAAGTATTGCCACCACATAGCCTTTATTTTGCTGTAGCTTACGCAGACCATCGCTTTTTAGCCCTAATGGGGTAATATATCGCCAACAAATGTCTGAATAACAATGCATAAAGCCCCAATGGAGCGTCCCAACGATTGGGGCGCCCCGTCGGGGCTTTTTACCTTAGATGGAAGTTTGCTCCGGCTGGAAAGGCGGGCGGCGCAACCCGCTACTTCCGAAACTCCAGCGAACTGGTGTAGGTGCTGGCTTTGCCAAACGACTGATTTATCTCGTCAATTGCCGCGCGGCTGCTCAGGCGTTTGGGCTTGGTATTGAGGAAGGTACCGTCTTCGCCTACCAAAAAGTAAGCGGGCACCTCCTGCAAAGCATAAGCGTGAGCCAGGGCCGAACGCAAGCCGCCGCTGGCGG
>JANXUO010000452.1 GCA_025356245.1 Hymenobacter sp. | reverse complement strand
GCGCCAGCTACGTGACCGTGGACGGCAGCAACGGCAGCGGTTCCCCCGCTGGCACCAGCCGCGACCTGACCCTGACCCTGGCCAATGCCAGCAGCGGCACGGCCGTGGTATGGCTCACCACTGCGGGTGGCCCCTCGGCCACCAACAACACCGTCAAAAACCTGAACCTGACCGGAGGGGCCAACCAGAGCACGGGCACCAACCTGACCTACGGCATCCTGGCCAGCGGCCCGAGCATCAGCTTTACCTCGCTGGGCGCGGGCAACAACGGCAACACGTACCAAAACAACGCCATCGAAAAGGTGCGCTACGGCCTGGTGTCGGTGGGCGGTGCAACGCCCAACACGGGCACTGTGGTAACGGGCAACCTGGTGGGCCCGGCCAGCTTCGGGGCCAACTCGATTGGCAAGGCCGGCATCCTGCTCAACAACGAGCAAGGGCCGCAGGTAACGGGCAACGAGGTGCGCTTTGTGGGCGGAACCTTCGCCCTGACGACTGGCTCGGCCGACCGCGTGGGCATCACGCTGGGCGGCGACGCGGCCTTCCCCATCACGGCGGGCACCGTGAGCGGCGCCACGGTGTCGGGCAATAAGGTGCACGACATTGTGGAGGAGCGGGCCTTCTCGGCCATCGGCATTTTGCTGGCAGCCACCAACGGGGCCAGCGCTTCGGCTAACCGCGTGTTCAACAACTTCGTGAGCAACGTGCGCTCGAACGTCGCCACCGGCGGGGCACTGGGCGGCATTGTGGCCGCCGCCGGCAACGGCGACCGGGTGGTGTTCAACTCCATTGCCCTGGCCGGCGACATTGACCCCGTGGGTACCACCACGGCCACGGCCTCGGGCTACGGCCTCCAGGTTGCCACGGGCGTCACCAACCCCACGCTGCGCAACAACGCCGTGCTGCTGGACTTCTCGTCCAACACCGGTGCGCTGCTGCACGCGGCGGTGGGCCTGCCCGCTGCCTACGCCTTCGGCACCGGCAACCTCAACTTCAACAACTACTACTACCTGCCGGCCAACACCCAGGCCCGCACCGGTGCCCTGGGCGCGACTTTCTACCAGACGCTGGCCACCTGGCAGGCGGCCGTGACGCCGCAGGACAACGCCTCGATACAGAACGACCCGCTGTACGTGGACGCGCCCAACAACGACCTGCACAGTTCGTCGCCCTTCATGTTCCAGGGCGGGGTGCCCATTGCGGGCATCACCACCGACATCGACGGCCAGCTGCGCGACGCGAGCACGCCCAACATCGGGGCCGACGAATACACCGTGGTGGCCAACGACCTGGCTGCCCAGAGCCTGGTGGCCCCCGCTGCCGGCAGCACCTGCTACACCATGAGCGAGCCCGTGACGGTGCGCATCCGCAACAACGGCCTCATCAACGCCGACTTCTCGACCGACCCGGCCACGGTAACGGCCGTGGTGACGCTGCCCGGCGGCGGCACCACCACCCTGACCCGGACGCTGAGCGACAACTCGCTGAACGGCGGCAGCCCCCTGGCCCCGAGCACCAACCTGGACGTGACCCTGAACGCCGGCGGCCCCAACGCCAACGGTACCCTTGACATGAGCCCGGTGGGCATTTATAGCTTCGCGCTGTCGGTAAGCTACGGCCCCGACCAGAACGCGGCCAACGACAACCTGACGCCCAACCCCACCCGCACCGTGAACGCCCCCACGGTGGGCACCGTGACGAGCAACGGCCAGGCAACCAATTGCAACTCGACCGCCTCGCAGACGTTGACCCTGAGCAGCGCCACCAACGGCAACATCCAGTGGCAGCTCTCGACCAACGGCGGCACCCCCACCGACATCGGCGGGGCCAACGGCCTCACCTACGCCACCGGCGCCCTGGCCCCGGTCAGCACCACCACCTACGCCTACCGCGCCGAGGTACGCTGCTCGGGCAAAGTGGCCACCAGCAACGTCTTCACCATCACGGTGAACGTGCCGCTGATAACGGCCAGCAGCGCCACGCCGGCCAGCGTTTGCGCTGGCAACACCAGCACCATCAGCGCCACCGGTGCCACGGGCACCACGGTGAAGATATTTGCCGCCGCCACCGGCGGTACGGCCCTGGCCTCTGGCACCGCCGGCGCTGGCACCGTGAGCTACACCACCCCGGTGCTGAGCACCCCCGGCACCGTGAACTACTACGCCCAGGCCAGCTACGGCAGCCAGGAGAACGTGGGGTTGGCCGTGCCCTTCGGAACTACGGGCAACTTCGTGGGAACAGCCTATGGGGTGATAATCAACGCGACCCAGGCCGCCACCATCTCCTCCACGACCATCTATCCGGTGGGCACGGGAACTGTGACCTTCGCGCTTTATGATAATGCCGGGGTCGAGTTGAGCGCCACGCCGGCCCTCAGCGTGACAGGCACGGGCACCGCAACGCCCGTCACCGTTCCCATCAACCTGACCGTGCCCGCCGGCACGGGTTATCGCTTGCTGTTGAAAGCCTTCACGGGCATTACGGGTCTTATTCGCGACAATCCGCTGCCAACGGGTACCACCTACCCGTTTGTTTCGCCGAGCGGCAACTTCTCCTTCACTGCGGGTTGGCTGAGTGGCAGCTCAAGTACGGTAGCGTACTATTTCTTCTATAACACGGTCGTTGGCAGCGAATGCGCTTCCTCGCCCCGCACGACCATCCCCGTCACCGTGACGTCGCCGCCGGCCTTTGCCATCAGCACCAGCACCCCCAGCACCACGGTGAGCAACACCACTACCACGGCGGTGTGCGCGGGCAGCAGCACCACGGTGTCGGCCACGGCCGGTGCGTTCTACGACACGTTCACCTACGCGGCCAGCCCCAGCGGGGCCAGCGCCGGCATCAGCCAGGGCAGCCCGGCTTCGGCCGCCGCCACGCTCACGCCTACCGTCACGACGACCTACACCATCACGGCCAGCAGCAGCACCGGCGGGGCCGGCAGCTGCCAGAACGTGCAAACGCTGGTGGTGAACGTGAACCCGCTGCCCGCAGTAACGCTGGTCGCTACCCCTGCCGCCGTGTGTGCGGGTACGCCCACCCAACTGGTAGCCAACAATTCGGCCGATATCAACGGCCTGAAGATTACCGAAGTGACGCTCTTCGGCAATTCGGCGGCCAGCGGCGGCCAGACGCCGACCTACCCGGCCTACATGGGCACCATCAACGGCGATGAGCTGGTGGAAATCAGCAACGTGAACGGCTACGCCGTAGACGCGAGCGGCGTGACGATGGACTTTTACGTGGGCGCGGCCACCGTGCCCAACGCCACCCTGACCCTGCCGGCGGGCACTATAGTGCCCGCCAACTCGGTGCTGGTGTTCCACATCGGGGCGGGCACCGACAGCCCGGCCAACCGCTACTTCAACACCGGCGGCGCGACGGACATCACGTCTTCGGGTACGACCAACGGCGTCATCATCCGCAAGGGTGCCACCCTGATTGACGTGGTGGGCATCAACTCCGGCTACACCTTCCCGGCCGGGGCCAACGTGACGGCGGCCGACTTCACGGGCTTTGCCCCGTCCCTCGGCAGCCAGGCGGGCACCATCCGCACGGCGGCCACCGACGCCAACACGGGGGCCGACTTCTCCAGCTCCAGCAGCACGCTGTTCCAGAGCATCGGCACTTACAACGGCGGCTACACGGCCGTGGGCGGCACGGGCTTCACGTATGCTTACAGCTCGAACAACGGCGGTTCGTTCTCGAGCACGACGGCCCAGAACCCGACCTTTACGGCCGGTACGGGCAACGCCCTCATCACGGTGCTGACGACGAACGTGGCCACCGGCTGCTCCTCGACCGCCACCACCACCGTAACTGTGAACACCGCGACCGTTTGGTTGGGCAACGCCGCCTCGGGCCTCAAGACCGACTGGAACAACCCGCTGAACTGGACCAACTGCGTGCCCAACGCGCAGGTGGATGCCACGGTGCCTGCCGTGACTGGCCCAGCGCTCTACCCCATCCTGACCACCGGCACGGCCGTGGCCCGGAACCTGGCCATCACCGGCGTGGGCACCGTCAGCATTACCGGTGGCTCGCTTGATTTGAAAGGCAACCTCACCACCGCCGCCCTCAGCTCGCTGACGGCCATGGCGGGCACGGTCAGCTTTACCAGCTCTGCGGCTCAGGCCATCGGCGCGGGCACGTTCTTCAACCTGACGCTGACCGGCACTGCGGCCAAAACCCTGGCCGCTAACATCCTTGTGGGCGGCGTGCTGAACCTGGCCGCCGGCAAGCTCGACCTCGTGACCTCGCAGCTGCGGATGACGGGCACCACCAGCGCCGTCACCGGCGCTTCGGCCACCAACTACGTCGTCACCAGTACGGCCACCGGCCGGATGCGGATTGACAACGTGGGCACCGGCGCGGGCACCCGCCCGTCGGCGGTGTTCCCGATTGGGTCGGCCACGAACTACACGCCTGCCACCGTCACCAACACCGGCACCACCGACTTCTTCCTCGGTTCGGTCGTTGACGGCATCAGCCGCACCACGGCCCCGGCTGGCCCGGTGACCAACAACGCGGTGCAGAAAACCTGGGACCTCTCGGAGGGCGTAGCCGGGGGTTCTAACTCGGCCATCACCTTGCAGTGGAACCCGACGACCGACGAAGGCACGGGCTTCAACCGCAACTCGGTGAGCGTGGTGCACCAGGTGGCTGGCAGCTGGATTAACCCCAGCTACACCAGCTTCGGGCCGGCGGCGGCCGTGGGCGCGGCCTACGCCGTTACCCGCTCGGGCTACACCAGCTTCTCGCCATTTGGCGTGCAGGACGGCAGCAAGCCGCTGCCAGTGTCGCTGACCCGCTTCGAGGCCGTCCGCAACGGGGCCAACGCTGTGCTCGACTGGGCCACGGCTTCGGAGAAGGACAACGCCGGATTTGAAGTGCAGGTAAGCACCAATGCTCAGGCGTTCCGGACGCTGCATTTTGTGGAGCCGGCTTCGGCCAACAGCACCACGCTGCGTACCTACACCTACACCGACCGCGAAGCGGGCAAGAAGGGCCTGCGCTACTACCGCCTGGCCCAGCGCGACCTCGACGGCACGGTCAACTACTCGCCGGTGCGCACCGTCCTCTTCGATGGTGTTAGCGAAAGCACCCTCACGGCCGCACCCAATCCTTTCGGCGGCGAGCTGACGCTGACGGTGACGACCAGCAAGCCGCTCGAAGGAGCAGCCCTGGCCCTCACCGACGCCACGGGCCGCACCGTGCTTACCCAGCGCGTGAACCTGCCGGCCGGCAGCAGCACTCTCTCGCTGACGAACCTCGACCGCCTGCCGACCGGGGTGTACCTCCTGCACCTGCCCCTCGACGGCCGGACGCAACACGTGAAGGTGGTGAAGCAGTAAGCTGCCCCGCCCTTCAAACCAAAAAAGCTCCCCGGCCTGCCGGGGAGCTTTTTTGTTGGGCTTGCTGCCGGGTGGAGGCTCCGGACTTAGAAGCTGTTTGAGTCAATAAAACCGGTCATGCTGAGCCTGCCGAAGCATCTTTACCGGGTAAGTAATTCGGTTTACTGCTGCGGTAAAGATGCTTCCTTCGGGACGCAAGATGAAGCATGACCGCCTTTTATCCGGTCACTTTTTTTTGATGTACCCACTGAAAATAAAAAGCTAAAATTACGACAAAGCTACCGCACGACGCAAGCGGCTGCGCAATTCAGAAAAAAGATTGTCAGTTAGTTACAAACCGGTTATTGAAGCAAAAGCAATTAATCGGCACGAAATCAAACACTAATGAATAATGAAAAAAACAGCCAACAATAACATAACATTACCCTGCCTTGCAAGCCCATAACAAAGCGGTAATTTTGCATCGTGCTTCACCCCAACAATCATACGTTTGGTAAGCGCGGGCTCCTCGAAACCGAGGGCCTGCGAGACGGCTGGAAAGCCGTTGCCCCCGTTGATTTTGTTGATTTTGTTAATTTTTCGGCCCCCGTGCCCGCCACCGTTTCAGTTTGCTGAAACGGTTTTTTTGTGCCCAATGATTTCGTCAGCCGCTTTGCAGCGGCCTTGCTGATACTTCAAACATCACAACAACAACAACCCCCTAAAATCAATGGACACCAACACCCTCACCCCCACCGTGGCCGCGGCCACCCTGGCCTCGGCCCACGCCGGCAACCGCAACCTGAGTACCGACCCCAAGCGCATGGCCGTCATCAAGGTGTGGGACGCGATGATGCGCGGGGCCCGCAAGTACTGCGAGCAGGAAGGCTTCGTCACCGTGCACAACATGCCCCACATTGTGGGGGTGACGGGCGCCTGCGAAAACACCGACACCCTGTTCACGCTGGACTGGTACGACGGCAAAAAGATGTTCCTGCCGCAGAGCAACCAGCTCTACATTGAGATGCTGACCCAGGCCATCGAAGGCGGCCGGGTGTGCGGCGAAATTCAGAGCTTCCGCAAAGAGGCCAACGCCGACAACCGCCGTTTGGCGCAGTTCACGCTGTTTGAAATCGAACACCTCGGCGGGCTGGACGAGCTGCTGGGCCACCTGAGCGGCATTGTGGCCACGGCCGCCCGCGAAGTAGCCGAAAAGTGCCCCAAGGAGCTGGCCCTCTTCGGCCGCGACGCCAGCGAGCTGCTGAACCTCACCTTCAAGCGCATCACCTACGCCGACTCCATCGAGCTGCTCAAGACCAACGGCTTCCCCGCCCTGGCCTGGGGCGACGACCTCGGCGCGGCCGAAGAAAACCGCCTCACCGAGCTTATGGGGCCGATGTTCGTGACCCACTACCCGGCCGACATCAAGTTCTTCAACATGCGCAACAACGACGACGACCCCCGCGTGGTGAACAGCAGCGACCTGCTGCTGCCGCTGGCCGGCGAGTCGGCCGGCTCGGCCGAGCGCGAGTTCGACG
>JANXUO010000448.1 GCA_025356245.1 Hymenobacter sp. | reverse complement strand
GCACGAAGGTCACAACCCGCGTATTCACCGTTTTTTTCGCCCCGCTTTATGTTCCGCATCTTTCAAAACACGCCAGCCAGCTGGCTGGCCCTCGGCCTAGGCAGCTGCCTGACGGCTTGCCAGGCCCCGGCTCCGGCCGTCGATGCCGCCGCCGAGCGCCGCGCCATCACGCAGGTTCTTAGCACCCAAGCCGCCGCCTGGAACCGGGGCGACATCCCAGCTTTTATGGATGGCTACTGGCATTCCGATTCGCTGGTATTCCTCGGCCGCAAGGGGCCCACGTACGGCTGGCAAAAGACCCTGGCCAACTACCAGAAAAACTACCCCAGCGCCGCCGCCATGGGCCAGCTCGACTTCTCGGGCCTGCGGGTGTCTGTCCTCACGCCTGCCAGCGCGCAGGTGGTGGGCCATTGGCACCTGGCCCGCCCCGCCGTGGGCGACGCGCAAGGCTGGTTTTTGCTGATTTTTAAAAAGATTGACGGCCGCTGGCTGCTAGTGGCCGACCATACGAACTAACGGCGTAGTGTGGTGGTCAGGCGATTTTTTCAGGTGTCAGAGCATTTCGTAAAGAAGTGCGCCAACCCAGAATTTACGTTAAAGCCCAACTTCGTTACGTGCGCGCGCGTCACATATGGGGACGCGAAACCAGTCGGCACGCGTTAAAAATGCGCGCTGGCTTCAAACCATCAATCCCAGCTGCCGGGCGTGGCTGGCCGCCGCTGCGTACTCGCTCACCAGCAGCATGGGCACCCCTTCGGTCGCCAATTCGGCCATAATCGGCCCCACCAGAGCAGCCCGCACGGGCTCCTGCACATCGCGGATGTAGACGACGCGGATGCGGCCGGGGTGGCGGCGCACGACTTCGCGGTAGATGCGGGCGTCTTCCTGGCCGGAGTCGCCGCAGAGCACGAAGGGCAGGGCGGGGTAGGTGGTCAGGATGTCGTCAATCTCGTGCAGCTTGTGGGCAAAGTGGATGGCGGCCGACCCCGTGACGCCCGGCGGGGGCGTGGTTTTGGGACGGCCCAGGCCCAGGTCGCGCAACAGCAGCGGGCCGGGCGGAATGGCGTGCAGCCGCAGAAACTCGTCCAGCACATCGTACAAATTCCAGGGGCTGCTGCTGACGTAGAAAAACGGGTTGTCGGGCCGGCCGGTGCGGCCGCACTGCAAGGCCCGGTAAAAGTCGGCCACCCCGGCAAAGGGCTGTTTCGACTGCGCGTTGCTGAGCAGCACCCGGCCCAGCATCTTCACCACGTTGGTGGCGCGGGTTTCAAACACTGTATCGTCGAGGTCGGAGATGACGCCGAACTCGGCCGTGGGCGGGGGCACCAGCACCTGCGCGGCGGCGGCCACGGGGCCGGGCGGCAGCCCCCGAAAGCCGGTCGGCAGTTGCTGCACCCGCACCGGCACCGGGTACCACAAGTAGCTAACGGGCGCGGGCAGCGCCGGCGGCTCCAGCACCAGCAGGAAGTAGCCCTCGGCATCGGTCATGACCTCGTGGAGCGAGCCGTCGGGCAGCTCGGCCAGCAGGTAGGCCCCGGCCACCTCGCGCGAGTTGAAGCGCCGCACCATGCTGCGGAAGTTGCGCCAGGCCGAGTCGGTGGCCAGGGCCGGCCGCAGGCCGGGGTCGGCCAGCAGGCGGCCCTTGAGGTAAAACCGTTGGGCTGTGCCGTAGCTGCGGTAAGCCAGCAGCTGCAAGGGCCGCAGCCGCCCCAGCCGGGCCGCCCGGCGCGTAAGAAAGTGGTCGAGCCACTCGGTGAGGGTGGAGAAAGTGGCGAGTAGGCCCATGCGGCAAAACTACGGCGGGGGCGAGGCTTTGTGCCGCGGAGAGCCCGCTGGTGCTGGCGCAGGGCTGCCGTGTTGGGCGCTTTGGGGGTGGGGGGAGGCTGGGGTGCGTTGCCGGGCCAGGGTGAGCGCCGCCTGGGGCAGTGCGGCGGGGAGGGGCAGGGGGCGGATGCCGCGCTCTATTTGAGATGCCATTGTTTTACTCAACCCCAGGCAGTGGCCGAGTTCGGTTTGGCTCAGGCCGAAAAAGGCCCGCAGGCGGGGGAGAAGGGCGGCAGGGGGTGGTGGGCATTGGGCGCGTTTTGCTCTACGGTTTAGAGCAACGCGAAAAAGGTAGAGCAAATTGTTAAGGGGTTTGTGGGGTGGTCTAGTTAAGCAGGAGAGAATTGGGTGATATTACTAAGTTGTTGTTGGTGAAATTGATAGGGCTTCATGTAGCCAATGCTGGAGTGGCGTCGCTCGTGGTTGTAGTAGTCAAAATAGTCAGCGACGCTGGCTTGCGCGTCGGCTAAATCGGAAAAGACGGGCCAGTCGCGGGCTTCGAGCACCTCGGTTTTGAGGCGGGACCAGAGGCTTTCGGCTTGCGCGTTGTCGTCGCATTCCCCGCGCCGACTGTGCGAGAGCTGGGCGTTGGCCCCCTGCAGCAAGGCTTTGTAGGCGTTGCCCACGTACTGCCCGCCCCGGTCGGAGTGCACAATCAGGCCGGGAGCGGGCCGTTGGGCCAGCAGCGCCCGCTGCAACGCACTGGTGACCAGGGCTTCGGGCATGTCGGCCCGCACTTGCCAGCCCACCACGTGCTTGGTGCACCCGTCCTGAAAGGCGCACAAGTACGCCCACGTGCCATTGGCCAGGGGCAAGTACGTGATGTCACTCACCCACACCCGGTTGGCCTGGGTCGGGCGCGGCTGGTCGAGCAGCAAGTTCGGGGCGCAGCGCTGCCCGTGGGCTGAATCGGTGGTGCGCGGGACGAAGGACTTGGGCTGCAAGGCCCGCCGGTGGTGGCGGCGCAGGCTCGTGCGCAAGGCCTGACGGCCCACCCAGTGGCCTTTTTCCCGTAACTCGACCTGCAGGCGTCGGGTGCCGTAGCGACGTTCGTGGTGGTCGAACACGGCGAGCATTTCCGTTTCCCAAGTCGGTTCGCGGGCCCCAGCCGCCTGCCTGTGCCGCCAGGCATAGTAGCGGCTGGGCACCACGTCCAGCACCTGGCACAGCTGCTGGGCGGCGTAATGAATGCGTTGCTGGTCAATGAACTGCAGCGTATTCACGGGGTCGGGGGATGCGAGAAGATGGCGATGGCTTTTTTTAAAATGTCCAGTTCCTGCGCCAGCCGTTTGTTGGCCGCGCGCAGGGTCCGCACTTCGGCGGCTTCGGCCGGGTCCGTGGGCAAGGGCTGTTGGGCCGCTTTCTGCCAGGCATAGAGCCGCTTGGCATCGATATTTAAGGCGCGGGCGGCGGCCAGCGTCGAACGGCTTTCGCTGGCCAGGCGCAGGGCTTCGGCGCGGAAGGCCGCATCCTAACGCGGCCGTTTGGTCGGTGGAGCTTTTTCCATGGGGTTGGGAAGTTACCACCCAACTCTCTCCTGTTTCACCCGACCACCTCAGACGTGCGCTTTGCGTTTACGGGCAAAAAAGGGGTGAAACACGATGTGACGCTGCACGACCGCAAGTTGGCCCGGCTGGTGAAGAAGTGCAAGGAAATTCCGGGCCAGCACCTGTTTCAGTACTACAGTGCCGACGGGCAGCACCACGCCCTGGAGTCGGGCGACGTGAACGGGTATTTGCACCAGCACACGGGCCTGGCACTGTCGGCCAAAGACTTCCGCACCTGGGGCGGCACCGTCAAAATGGTGGAATGCCTCGAAAACATCCTCAATAATGAACCGGAGTTGGCCCCCGAAAAAGCCATCAAAAAAGCCACCAAAACCGTGGCCAGCAACTTGGGCAATACGCCCACCGTGTGCTCGAAATCCTACATTCACCCGCAGGTGGTGGAGCTTTTCAAGTCGGGCAAACTGATTGACTACTTGCGAAAGCACGATGCCGCCGCCGCGCCCGGCGACCTGCTTTCGCCCACCGAGCGGCTGGTGCTGACGATGCTGGAGAAAGCGTAGTTTAAACTTTAAGCTAATAGCCATTAGCTGGGATAATTCATCCGCCATCGGCTAACAGCTAAAAACCAAAACTACTCCTCGGGCAGCCTGTCGAAGGCGCGGCCGGCGCGGCGCGGGCCCTGGCGGAAGCGCACCCCGCCCTTGCCCTTGCGCTGAAACACGTCGCGGTCGGGGCCGCCGAAGAAGCGCAGGCGCGCGTGCAACTGTCGCCCGTGGCCGGAAGCCGGGTCGTGCAGCACCAGGTTGTCCGCCCCGCCGAGTCCTTCCAGGAAAATAGCGCGGGTTTCGGCGCGGGCGAAGGCCCGCCGGTACAGCAGCGAGCCCGTTGCCCCATTCATAGTCCGCACCAGGTCCCGCACCAGCACCAGCACCGTGTCGGGGCAAGGGTAGATGTCGAACTGGTCGGCCCCGGCGGTGCCGCCGATGCTGACGCGGCGGGCCAGGTTCAGGTAGAAGCGGTCGGCGAAGGCGGGCAGGGCGGCGCGGCGGGCTTGCAGGGCCACGAGCAGGGCGGGCGCGTCGGTGCGGCGCACGGCGGCGGGCAGGCGGGC
>JANXUO010000431.1 GCA_025356245.1 Hymenobacter sp. | reverse complement strand
GAACGACACGCCCGCCGCGCCCAAAAAGGCCGCCCCGGCCAAGTAGGCCCAGCGCTTTGCGGGCGTTACACCAAACGCGGCCCGGTGCTTCCTGCGGGCAGGAGGCACCGGGCCGCGTGGCGTTGGGTGGGGCGGCGGCGGGCTACCCGCCCTTGCCCTGGCAGCAGCTCAGGCACTGCGCCTGAAACAGCGCCCGCCCGTTGGCCTTGTGGGGGCGGCGGGCCTGCGGGTTCACCGGCGCGGGAGGGGCGGCGGCCAGCGGCTTGCGCCCGCCCAGGCCCGGAATGAGTGAATTGAACGAAGTGCCCGCCGTCGGCAGCGGCATCCGCACGGGGCTGCCCGCCACGCCAGCGGCGGGGGCAGCAAAATTGACCAGAAAGTTCACGGGAAGTACGGGGGGAAGTGGACGCCCCACGGGCACGGCGGCCCCAGCGGCAGCATCCGAAAAAAAGATAAGACAAACGCGGCCCGGCGGCTTGTTGCCGCCCGGCCAGGCGCCCGCGCCCGCAACGCGGGCCGGGCGGTTTGCATTATCCTCGCCGGGGCGGGGCTTCCACGCGGCCAAAATAGCCGCCCGTGGGGGCCATCGTGCGGGCCAGGCACCGGGGCCGGGCGGCCCACACCCGCAGCGCCAGCGGCGGCGCGGGGGCGGCCACCGGCAGGCAGTGCAAATCGACCCCCTTGAAGCTGGCCAGCAGCTGGTGCAGCGGCGGGCGCTCGCCGGGCTTCTCCACGGTGTACTGCGTGCCGTTGCAGTCGTCGAAACACCCGGCCCGCAGCGTGTGCGTGAGCTGGCAGTCGGGCCGGTGAACGTAGGCAAACGGCCGGTCAATCACCCGGGCGGGCCGCGCCACGAGGCCCGCGCCCACCACCAGCAGGTAGTTGAGCAGCAAAAGCAGCGTCAGGGGCGAACGGAAGCGCACGGGCACGGATTGGGGGGGGGCGAAGGTCGGGGCAGGCACGGAAGTTGGGGTGGTTTGGGTTGTTGCTGGTTGAGTTGTTTCCGATTTAATTGCTGAATTGGTTGATTGTTGAATTGTTGGCCGTTTCAACCCGTCGGGGCTTGGATGCGCCGCCCGTCAGCAATTCAGCAATTTAACAATCCGCCAGTTCCGCATCAAATCCCCGCCCCCTCCTCCGCTACGCCTATTTTCCGCAAGGCCCGCGCAAACACGGGCCGCAGCGCCAGCGCCAGCCCTGCCACTAGCGGCACGGCGGCTACGGCCCACAGCAGCAGCGCCCCGGCTTCGGCCCGCCACAGCAGGCCCAGCAGGTGGCCGGGGTTGGCCGCCAACAGCTGCTGGATGCGGGCCACGCTCAGGCCATCGACGGCCGCGCCCTGGCCCGTGAGCCGCGCCCCCCAGCGCAGCAGCGGCAGCAGCAGCAGCAGCTGCGGCACGCTCATGAGGTGGGCCGCCAGCTGCATGGCCGCCACGTTGAGGCGCAGGCGCAGGGCCACCGCCGTGCTGAGCAGCGTCGTAAGCCCAAACAAAGGCGCCAGGCCCAAGCCGATGCCCAGGGCCACGGTGAGGGCCAGCGAGCGGGGCGTGAGGCCGGTGCGCAGCAGGTTCAAAAAAGGTTCGACCAGGTAGCGGCGCAGCCAGTGCGGGCGCGGCGCAGCGGGCGAAGCCGGGGGCAAAGGTTCGGGGGTCATGCTACGGAGGGCGGCGTACCTTCGCCGGGGTTCAGGAGCCGATACGGTACCGGGCAAAAAGGTTGCCCCAGGGGCATTATGACAAAATTACATGTGTGGCCGGGCCGGGAGCCGGCGTGGGCCGAAACTTTTTTGCTGCTGCGCCGCGCCGCCCGCGAGCTGGCCGCCAACGACCCGCTGCGGCTGGGGGCGGCCACGGCGTTTTTTACGGCCTTTGCGCTGCCGCCCATTTTCATTGTGCTGGTGCAGCTGCTGCGGGGGCTCTACCCGTCGTCGCTGGTGCGGGTGATGCTGCTCGACAAGCTGCGGGCCGTGCTGGGGCCGGCCGCTACCAACCTCGTGGCCCTCATCGTGGCCAACGTGGCCGATGCCCGCCGGGCCGCCTGGGTCACGGCGACGGGCTTCGCGTTTCTGGTGTTTGTGGCCACCACGCTCTTCACCGTCATCCAGCACTCGCTCAACCAAATCTGGCAGGTGCGGGCGCGGCGCGATGCCAGCAGCGTGGGCCAGGCCCTGGCCGAACGCCTGCGCTCGGGCGGCCTGCTGCTGGCCACGGCGGCGCTCTCGGTGCTGGCCTTCGGCACCGATGCCGCCCTCAGCGGCTTCGCCCAGCTCATCGCCGACTTCGACACCACCGTGGTGTACTACCTGGTGCTGGGGATGAACACGGCCCTCGGCTACCTGATTCTGGCGGTGTGGTGCGGCTGCACCTTCCGGCTCCTGAGCCTGGCCAAAGTGCCCTGGCGGGCCGTGGTGCGGGGGGCGGGCCTCACGGCGCTGCTCATCAGCGCGGGCAAGTTTGCCCTGGCCCGCCTGCTGGTGGCCCAGGATTTGGGGCCGGTGTACGGCCCGGCTTCGGGCCTGGTACTGGTGCTGCTCTTCGTGTTTTACTGCGCCATGATATTCTACTTCGGAGCGGCCTTCACCAAAGCCTACGCCCACCACATCGGGCTCGACATCAAGCCCAAAAAGTCGGCCGTGCGCTACCGCCTGGTGAACGTGGTGGAGGCGTGAGGGGGTTGGGGTTTATGTTGTGTTTGGGCGATGATTGGCGGTGCGGGCGGGCGGCTTTTTTCAGCCGCCCGCCCGCTAATCGTCAGGTTCGTTGGGACTGACGTTCTACGATTAGCGGGCGGGCGGCGAAAAGCCGCCCGCCCGCACCGCCAACCCCGCCGACGTGCGCCGCACAATGGGCTACGCCGACCAGA
>JANXUO010000430.1 GCA_025356245.1 Hymenobacter sp. | reverse complement strand
CAAATACCCGGCCTTTGGCAACCTCGTGCCGCGCGACGTAGCCTCACGCAATGCCAAGTTGATGTGTGACGAAGGCCGGGGCGTGGGCGCGTCGGGCCTGGCCGTGTACCTCGACTTTGCCGACGTCATCAAGCGCATCGGGGCCGACGCCGTGAAGCAGAAGTACGGCAATCTTTTCGCTATGTACGAGAAGATTACTGACGAAAACCCTTATGAGCTGCCGATGCGGATTTACCCCGCCGTGCACTACACGATGGGCGGCCTCTGGGTCGATTATAACCTGCAAACCACTGTAAAGGGCCTCTACGCCACCGGCGAGTGCAATTTCTCCGACCACGGGGCCAACCGTCTCGGGGCTTCGGCGCTGATGCAGGGCCTGGCCGACGGCTACTTCGTGCTACCCTACACCATCGGCGACCAGCTAGCCCAAACGCCGCCCAAGCCCGTGGACGTGAGCCACGCTGCCTTTGGTGAGGCGGTGGCCGCTGTGCAGGCCCGTACTGCCAAGCTGTTGGCCATCAACGGCAATCGCACACCCGACCAGTTTCACAAGGCGTTGGGTCACATCATGTGGGAGTACTGCGGCATGGCCCGCAACGCCGAAGGACTGACCCACGCCAAAGCCGAAATTCAAAAGCTGCGTCGCGATTTCTGGAGCGACCTCAAAATCACCGGTACGGGCGAAGAATTTAACCAGGCCCTCGAAAAAGCTGGCCGCGTGGCTGACTTCATCGAGCTCGGCGAGCTGATGGTGGACGATGCCCTTGACCGCAACGAAAGCTGCGGCGGTCACTTCCGCGAAGAGTACCAAACCCCCGAAGGAGAGGCCCTGCGCAACGACGACGAGTACGCCTACGTGGCCGCCTGGGAGTTTGTGGGCGAAAACCAGCCCGAGCGACTCAACAAAGAAGAGTTGCACTTCGAAAACGTGAAGCTGACGCAGCGCAGCTACAAATAAGGCTGAATTTTGAATGTTGAGTGTTGAATTGTCCAGCGTTTGTGTCAACAAACTGGTCATTCAATGTTCATTACTCATTCAACATTTAAAACTCAAAATTCAAAATTTATAAAATGGCCGGTTCCAACCCCAACGCTAAACCCATGAACCTGACCCTGAACGTGTGGCGTCAAGCCAACCGCGATGCCCAGGGCCGCATGGTCGAGTACAAAGTGCAGGACATATCGCCCGATATGTCGTTCCTCGAAATGCTCGATGTGCTGAACGAAGACCTGCTGCACAAGGGCGAAATTCCGGTGGCGTTCGACCACGACTGCCGCGAAGGCATCTGCGGCTCGTGCGACTTGTTTATCAACGGCCGCTCGCACGGCCCCGAGAAGGGCACCACTACCTGCCAGCTGCACATGCGCAAGTTCTCGGACGGCGACACCATCAGCATCGAGCCTTGGCGGGCCAGCTCGTTCCCCATCAACAAAGATTTGAGCGTAGACCGCTCGGCCTTTGACCGCATCATCCAGGCCGGGGGCTACGTGAGCGTGAACACCGGCGGTGCCCCCGACGGCAACGAAATTCCCATCTCGAAGGAAATTGCCGAGCGGGCTTTTGAGGCCGCTACCTGCATTGGCTGCGGAGCCTGCGTGGCCGCCTGCAAAAATGCTTCAGCCATGTTGTTCGTAAGTGCCAAGGTGAGCCAGCTGGCCCTGCTGCCTCAGGGCGAAGTGGAGCGCCGCTCGCGGGTCGAGAACATGGTGGCCCAGATGGACAAGGAAGGCTTCGGGGCCTGCACCAACATTGGTTCCTGCGCTGCCGAGTGCCCGGTGGGCATTTCGCTCGAGAATATCGCCACTCTCAACCGTGAATTCCTTTCCGCCAAAGCGTCGTCGAATAACTTGGCTTAATGCTATCGCGGTAACGCGAGTTTTTAATTCGCGAAGCAACAAAGTAGCCGTAAAATGCTATTTACTAAAACGGTAGCCAGCTTTTCAAGGCTGGCTACCGTTTTTTTGTGGCAATAACAGTACTTTGCGGACTGAAAACCCACGTTACGGCAATTTGAAGTGAAATAAGAGCACCGGAGGCAATGTTTTGGTGGCAACCTGCTCAATTACAATTTTTTGCAGTAGGCGGCCGAAGCCCGCGCCACCCCGGCCGTAGCCAGCAGCACTAGGCCGGCCGCCGTGCTTTCGGCGAAACGGCGAACGCCCACGGCTCGGTTTGGAGCTTCGACTAGGGCCGGGGTGGCGCGGGCCAGCTGGTGCCGTTTAATGAAGAAAGGACTGCGCTCCTGAATATCGCCCCGGTTGCTAGCGGGTGCCGCAATGTGGAGCAAGTGCAGCAAAGCGTTGGGCAACAGCGAGAGGACGCGGCGCAGGTCCGCCGCGGCGTTTTCGACCTCGGCCGAAAAGTCGGACGGAAAGATGAGGCACCACACGTTGAAGCTGGGGCCGGGTGCGCCTGGCCAGCACCGGGCGGCTGGCTTCAACCGAGAAATCGGTGGCAACGAGGATGGTTCTCATCCGAGAAATGCGTGGAGCGGCAGGCAGTGCGGCCCAATGCAGCCGCAAGCTCGGAAGTCCCCGCTACTCGTTCAATAATTTATTCACGGTGCGCTCAAAATGCGCCTTTTCTTCGGCGTAATATGCGCCCGTGCCCGGCCCGCTAAAGCCGGTGTGGATGCCGCGCACAACTCCTTTTTTGTCAATGAAGATAGTGGTCGGGAAGGCCAGGAACTTGGCTAGCTGGGGCAACGAGCGCGCCACCGAATCCTTATTGCTCACGCCGGCCACGGCCAAATCGTAGCCCATTCCGAGTCGGGTCTTAAGGTTACGCAACCGCGCCGAGGCGGTGGCATAATCGGCGCTACGTTCGTAGCCGAGGCCGATAATTTCAACCCCGCGCTGCTTGTTCTTCTCGAACCACGGGGCCAGAAAGTTGCTTTCGTCGAGGCAATTGGGGCACCACGAGCCCAGAATTTGCAGCACCAGCACCTTGCCCCGGTACTTGGGGTCGGTGGGGGAGATGCTGCCGCCGGCAAATACGCTGGGGAATTTAAAATTGAGGCGGGTTTCGCCTTTGCGGAGGTAGGTGAGGGTGTCGGCGTCGGGGAGCGCGGCGGTGGGGTCGGGGATGGCCGTCCAGGTTTCGTGGCCGGATTTACCGGCGTAGAATTCGCCAAACAAGGTATTGGGCAAATACTCCTTGGTGATGTCGATGGGCTCGGGCGGGCCGTTTTTTGCCGTGAATAGGTAGGCGTGATTGCCGTCGAAGGTCGAGAGCATGATAAGCTTTTTGCCTTGTCGGATAACATAACCACCCGCCAAATAGCGGTAATCGCCAGTAGAGGTTAAAAACGTGCCAATGAGTGTATTATCAGAACTAGGTGACTGCCTGAGGATGCCAACAGCAGGGTAATTTTTGCCCTCACCGTCAATAAATTCTACTCGGTATTTTTGGCCTCTTACCAGCTTTTTGTCTACAACGGTCAGCTTGGTTCCTTCGCTGTCGAATAGTTGAGCGCCTGCTGTTGCTGTAAGCGGTACCCGATACGGCTCCTTCGTATCGTACTTCACCCAAGTCCCTTTCAAATTTTCCTTCCCATCGCCCCGCAGCACTAGCGCGGCATCAAAAACGTGCAGCCGGACCGTCACGGAGTCGCCGGCCGCCGAAATTTCGTCGCAGCGCAACCGCTCCTCGCCGTTCAGGCCTTTGTTTATCAAATACAAAACCGGCTTGGCTGCCTCGGTTTTCACCTCAAATAAAAACGGAATTTGCTGGCCCTGAGCGGCCAGCTCGCCGCGCCAGGGGCCGGGCGTGAGAAGCGCGGCGGCCGAAACGGGGACGGTTTTTTGCATCGAATCGTCGTTGCCGCAACCCGGCAGCACGGCCGCAAGTGCTGCGACGGCGGCGGCGAATAATAAGCCAGAGCGCATGGGCCGTTACCGAAAAATATCCGTCAGCGTCACCTCCACCCCGGTGGCCGGGTCGTGCAGGGTGCCGGTGGTGAATA
>JANXUO010000439.1 GCA_025356245.1 Hymenobacter sp. | reverse complement strand
TGGGCGGAGAAGGGGAGCGCGGGCAGAATCCATTGGCGAATCATATCTTTGGACAGGACTTCCATTAAAATGCGGAAAAAGGAGTGTTGCAACTCAAATTTCGCGCTTTCTTGGGAGTCCTTTGACTTTCTAAACAGCTTCGTTATGTAATCGTAAGCGAAGTAAACGACTTTTTGATTTACATCCGCTGTGCTTGCCGGTTTTTTTTCTTCAAAATATACGCCTAATTTTTGTGGATAAACGATGTTGAGGCTGCCAAAACTACCTCCATTTTCATCGTTCAAGTAAATTGCCCGTGGTAAAGCTGCGCCCCTTTCCTTCCAAAAGCTGGCTTTGATTGTCAATTCAGGAAATGCCTCGGCCAACACCCCGTTAAGTATTTCGCAAGCGCGGGACGGAAACGTAATTTCCATTAGCAACTCGTGCATCGTCGTTACCTCGTGCCGCCGCGCCTTGAAAGCGTTTTTGAAGAAAAATTGCTGAATTTCCTCGTCGTGTTCGTGGTACAGGATGTAGTTGAGGGCCACGGCGCGGTCGCGCCCGGCGCGGCCACCTTCCTGCACGAAGCTTTCGATGGAACTGGGGTAGGCGTAATGCACCGTAAAGCGCACGTTGGGTTTGTCAATGCCCATGCCGAAGGCCTTGGTGGCCACCATCATATTGAGGTCGCCGCCGACGAAGGCGGTTTGCATTTTCTCCATCTTCTTTTGCTCGTCTTCCTTGTTCGGCGCTTCGTTGTCGGCCCCCATGAAGTAGCCCACGCGCAACGACTCGACCGACTTCATTTCGGTCAGGCTGAGATGCACGTGCTCGACGCCGACCGCGCCCTTGCGGTGCGGGCAAAAGATAAGTCCCGCTTGGTTGCGCTTGCCCGTGGCTTCGTCGGGAGCGAAAAAATCGGTCCACTCGTTGAGTTGGCGGGGGAGAATGGCGGCGAAGCCCGGCGCCGGCCCTTCCACCACCAGCGCCTCCTTGCCATCGAGTGCCCGCACCTCTTTTGAAATGTTGGGCAACAGGTTTTCAAGCATTTGCAGCTTGACTGAAGCAATTGATTCCCGGCTTATTGATGCCATTTCGCTGAGTTCGACCGGCAGCACCTTAATGTGCAACTCGGGGCGGGCCATGTTGGCGGTGCGGATGACGGCCGACTGGTCGTCGTCCAAGTGCAACTCGCGTTGCACGTCGGCCAGCACGTCGAACGAGGCGGTGGCCGTGAGGCCGTAGAGAGGAATCGTCTTGTCCTTAGTTGGCTTCCCATCAATACTATCACCGTCGTTAATAACATAGGGAAAACAAAAGCGGCGGGCGTTTTCGCCCAACTTCAGGTACGGCGTTCGGAAATCGTGGCCCCACTCCGACACGCAATGCGCCTCGTCGATGACGCAATAGTTGAAGGCGACGCGGGGCACGGCTTCTTTCAGTTTCAGCAACTGGTCGCGGAAATCCTGGATGACCAGCCGTTCGGGCGAGATGAACAGGAATTGCAGGCGGCCGCCGTGGAGTTGGGCCAGGCGGTATTCTTTCTGGGCCTTGCCGCGCACCGAACTGTTGAGGAATGTGGCCCCGTCCATCCAGTTGCGGGCCAGGCCTTCCATCTGGTCCTGCATCAGCGACTTAATGGGGTCCACGACCAGCGCCAGGCCGGGCTGCAACAGCACGGCGATTTGGTAGGTGAGCGACTTGCCGCCGCCCGTGGGCAGCAGGCCCAACACGCTTTTGCCCTGCAAGCCCCGGCTGATGATGGGCAACTGCCCCTCGCGCAAGCCCCGCACCCGGTACACGTCCTGCACGAAGCCGGTGAGGGCCGCCACCCGCGCCTGTTGCTCCGGCTTGTCCCACTGGTAGGTTTCCTGGGCCGGGTCGTAGGTCACCATTTCCTGGTACGTCAGCAGCGGGGCCGACCGGAACCGCCGCGCCGTCCGCGCCCGGTGCGCGGTGCGGACGGTGAGGCTCGCAATGCCGGGCAGTTCCACGGCCCGCGTGAGGCCGCTACGTTGCAGCACCGACACGTCCAGCAGCAAGTCGTAGCGGTCGTCGGCGTGGGGCATGATGCCCGGCTCCATCACCTCGGTTTTGGGATGGGTGAGCAGCGTGGGATGGGTGAGTAACGTAGGCTGGACAAAGTGCGCGGCCGGGAATACGTGCAACTCCACGGCGGGCACCTGCCATTCGCGGCCTAGCAGCAAATAGAGGCGGCGCAAGTCTTCGAGCAGCAGCGCCACGGCTTGTTGGGCGCACGGCACGTCGCGCTCCACCACGGCCAGTTTCCAGGCGGTGGTGGCTTTGGTGAGTGGGATGGTGCCGTTGAGCAAGGCTTCGAGCAGGGTGCGTTGCACCCGCGCCACGGCCAGCGGCCCCAACGTGAGTTGCAAGGCCCGGCGGCCTTCGGGCGTGGCGGTGAGCGGGGTTTCGTAGTTGGCCCGCATCTGGGCCAGGTACGGGTGGGCCAGGGCCTCGCGCA
>JANXUO010000437.1 GCA_025356245.1 Hymenobacter sp. | reverse complement strand
AGCCCCGACGGCACCGCCGGGCTGGCCCGGCAGGCCGGGGCTACGGTGCTGTTGGCCCCGCGCCCCGGCCGCGCTGCCCAGCTCAATTTCGGGGCCGCCCAGACGCGGGGCGAAGTGCTGTATTTTGTTCATGCCGACGTGGGCATCAACCCCGATTACGTGGCCGACATTGCCGCCGCCCTGGCCCAGGGCCACGCGGCGGGCTGCTACCGCTTCCGCTTCGACTCGCCCAAGCCGCTGCTGCGCATCAACAGCTACGGCACACGCTTCGAGGGCATTATGAGCCGGGGCGGCGACCAGACACTGTTCGTCACTCGCGCACTTTTTGAGCAGCTGGGTGGCTTCGATGAGCGGTTTGTCATCATGGAAGACTTTGACATCATCCAGCGCATCCGGCGGGTGGCCTCGTTCGTCATCATCCCGAAAGAGGTGCGGGTGTCGGCCCGCAAGTACGAAACCAACGGCTGGCTGCGGGTGCAACTAGTTAATTTAACGGCTTTTGCGCTGTACTTCCTGCGGGTGCCGCCCCCGCGCATTGCCCGCACCTACAAGGCCCTGCTCAACCCGCTCCCCCACTAATGCCAATGACCGTCCTCGTTACCGGCGCCAACGGGTTTTTGGGCCGCCACCTCGTGGCCGAGCTGTTGCGCCGCAACTACCAGGTACGGGCGCTGGTACGCAATATTGATGGTGCTAACAGTCAGCATTATCACCACTCCAAAAAATACCCCAACGCCCGGCCCCTGCCGCCACTGCACCACCTGCCCATCGAGTGCATTGCCGGCGACCTGACCCGACCGGAAACCCTGACCGGGGCGGCCACGGGCTGTGCAGCCGTTATTCACGCGGCGGCCCTAGCCACCGTAAACCCCGCCCGCAACCCCGCGCTGTGGGCCACCAACGATGCCGGCACCGCCGCCGTGCTAGCCCTGGCCCGGCAGGCCGCCGTGGGTCGGTTTGTGTACGTGGGCACGGCCAACATCTTCGGCTTTGGCCCCCGCCACCAACCCGGCGATGAAACACAACCTTTTGCCGGCCAGCGCTATGGCCTGGACTATATGGATAGTAAGCGCGCCGCCAGCCAGCGGGTGTTGCAAGCCGTAGCCGACTGGCAGCTGCCCGCCGTGCTGGTGCACCCTACCTTCATGCTCGGCCCCGGCGATGCCAAGCCCACCTCCAACGCCCTGCTGCTGGAGTTGTGGCGCGGGCAGTTGCCCGGCTACCCGGCCGGGGGCAAAAACTACGTTTACGTGGGCGATGTGGCGGTGGCAGCCGTCAACGCCCTGACCCTGGGACGGGTGGGCGAATCGTACATCCTGGGCCACGAAAACCTAAGCTACCGCGAGGCATTTACACTGATGGCCAATATTATGCAGGTGGCCCCGCCCCGTTGGCCGGTGCCGCCGGCCCTGGCCCGTTTCTACGGCACGGTTGCCGATTTTAAGGCCCGGCTAACGGGTCGTCCGTCGGCAGTAAACGCCGCCATGACGGCCGTAGCCAACGATGGCCACTACTTTCGGGTGGCGAAGGCGGTGCAGGAGCTGCAAATGCCCCAAACGCCCGTGGCGCAGGCGGTTAAGGAGGCGTTTGAGTGGTTTAAGGAGTATCAATATGTCTGACATAGAACAGGATAAAACGCCCCCTGGCGCCGGCAGCTGGGCCGGGCAGGTGGCCATCGTTACGGGTTCTGAATCGGGCATTGGGCGCGAAACGGCGCGGGCCTTGTGCGCCCAGGGCACCGCCGTTGTCCTCAACGGCCGCAACGCAGCGCGGCTCGAAGAAACCCGGCAGCAGCTGGCAGCGGCGGGCTACACCGTGGCCAGTTGCCAGGCCGACGTGACGGTGTATGCCGACTGCGAACGCCTGATAGTCACGGCCATTACTGAGTTCGGGCGGCTCGATGTGCTCATCACCAACGCCAGCATTTCGATGCGGGCCTACTTTGCCGACATGCACCCCGACGTGTTCCGGCAGGTGCTCGACAGCAACGTGTACGGCTCGGTGTACCCGCTGAAGGCCGCGCTGCCGCACCTGGTAGCCACGCGGGGCAGCGTTACGTTTATCTCTTCTATATCAGCGCTTAATGGCATGCCCAGTGGCTCGGCTTACTGCGCGGGCAAGGCGGCACTGGCCAACCTGGCCCACACCCTGCGGCTGGAGCTGGCCCCCACCGGCGTCCATTTCGGCATCGTCCACATCGGCTTCACCCAAAACGACCCCGACAAACGCGTACTCGACGCCGCCGGGCGGCCCGTGCCCATTGCCCACCGCCCCCCGCGCTGGCAAAAAAGCCAGGCCGAAGTAGCGGCCATTATTTTGCGCCACATCCGGCAGCGGCGGAAACGCACCGTAATTTCGGCCCTGGGCCGCCTAATCGTGCTGGTGCACTCATACTTCCCCCGCCTCGGCGACTGGATAGTGCTGCGCACCATGCGCCGGATGCGGAATTTTTACGAGTAGGTTGATATTTGGTGTTCGGTTTTTGGTATTCGGAATTGAAAACAGGCCCAGTAAGGACCAAAAACCCAATACCAAATACTGAATACCCAACACTAGACACCAATCCTCCTACAACCGCGAAAACAAACCGCCGTCCCTTCCCTTTTCGTACCTCCGATTCCCCACTTTTTCCCCCTTTTGCATGGAAACCTATTACAACCCGGCCGACCTCAAAAAATTCGGCAACATCGGTGAGTTTCAGAAAGAATTTGCCGACAAGTTTTTTGCTTACGACGGCGCTGTTTTTGCTGAAGGCGCCCTCACAGCCCGCGAGAAGTCGCTGATTGCCTTGGCTGTGGCCCATGCCGTGCAGTGCCCGTACTGCATCGACGCCTACTCGTCGGACACCCTCGAAAAAGGCTGCTCGGAGCAGGAAATGATGGAAGCCGTTCACGTCGCGGCGGCCATTCGGGGCGGGGCCACGCTGGTGCACGGCGTGCAAATGATGAACAAAGTGAAAGAGCTGTCGATGTAGCCAATGGAACGAGTACCCCGAAGCTCTGCTTCGGAGTAATTAAATTGTTGCAACGTCGCCGTTCCGATGGTTTGATTACTCCGAAGCAGAGCTTCGGGGTACTCGTTCTGACCCGTCACCTTATCCATGATAAAATCCCTCAAAGCCACTGGCAACCAGTTGGCTAATTCCGATTTTCAGCTTACCGTACTGCGCCAGGAAGTGGTGGACGTGCTGCACCTCGCGCCGTTTCACGAGCAGATGCGTGAGGCCGGGCTGTTTCCGCTGAGGCCGGTAGCCCCGACGGTGCTGCAAATCAACGTCGGCAAGATGTGCAACCAGGTGTGCAAGCACTGCCACGTCGATGCCGGACCCGACCGCAAGGAAATCATGACCCGCGACACGATGCAGCTGTGTCTGGATGCTCTGGCCCAGAGCGATATCCAGACGGTGGACCTGACCGGTGGCGCCCCCGAGATGAACCCCGACTTCCGCTGGTTTGTGGAGGAAATCAGCAAGCTGGGCCGCAAGGTGCTGGTGCGCTGCAACCTCACCATCATTGTGGCCAACAAAAAGTACTACGACTTGCCCGAGTTTTTCAAAAAGCACAACGTAGAGGTCGTTAGCTCACTGCCCTTCTATTCGGCCGATAAAACCGACCGGCAACGCGGCGACGGCGTGTTTGCCGACTCCATCAAGGCCCTGCGGATGCTGAACGCCGTGGGCTACGGCCAGCCTGACAGCGGCCTGGTGCTCAACCTGGTGTACAACCCCAGCGGGGCCTTCATGCCCGGTCCGCAGGCGGCGCTGCAACGCCAGTTCAAGCTGGCCTTGCTCAAGGATTTTGGAATCGTGTTCAACGATTTGTACGCCATCACCAACATTCCCGTCAGCCGCTTTCTGGATTACCTGATTGAGTCGGGCAACTACGCCGGCTACATGGAAAAGCTCGTAACGGCTTTTAACCCCGCCGCCGCCGCCGGCGTGATGTGCCGCAGCACCCTCTCGGTGGGCTGGGACGGCGGCCTCTACGACTGCGATTTCAACCAGATGCTGGACCTGTACGTGGCCAGCCCCGTGCGCCACATCCGCGACTTCGACGCGGCGGCCCTCGCCCAGCGCGCCATCGTGGTGAACCAGCACTGCTACGGCTGCACCGCCGGCAGCGGCAGCAGCTGCGGGGGGGTTACGGCGTAGCGATTGGGGGCGTACCGAACGCCGCCCGGCTCTACAATGAAAAAAATGAAAGCTCTGCCAATCTCTTGGCAGAGCTTTTTTTATGTAGAAGCTGTTTAGAAAGTCAAAGGACTCCCAAGAAAGCGCGAAATTTGAGTTGCAACACTCCTTTTTCCGCATTTTAATGGAAGTCCTGTCCAAAGATATGATTCGCCAATGGATTCTGCCCGCGCTCCCCTTCTCCGCCCA
>JANXUO010000371.1 GCA_025356245.1 Hymenobacter sp. | reverse complement strand
CGCCCGTCGGCCGTGGGGCCGTAGGAGCTGAAGTAAGCGTGGTTGCCCAACGAATCGACGGCGCCGACCGACACGATGGAATCGGCATCGGCCGGGGCCGAAATGTAGTGCCAGGGTTTGTCGCCTTCGTTGCCGGCGGCGCTCACCACCAGCATGCCCACGCGCGCGGCCACGGCAGCGGCCCGCGTGCTGATGGCGGTGCGGCCGTTCATGTCGGCGTAGGTGTACGAGCGCGACGGCGCGTCGAAGTCGGTGTAACCCAACGAGGAGCTGATGATGTCCACCCCGGCCGAGTCGGCGTACTCGGCGGCGGCCAGCCAGTTGGCCTCTTCCACCGGGTGCTCCGAGTAAATGTCTTCGGTGATGCACAGGTGGTAACTGGCGCGGGGAGCAGTGCCGATGAAGAAGCCCGTTTGCTCGGCTCCCATCGTGGAGAGGCAGTTGGTGCCGTGGTTGTTGCGCAGGTACACGCTGCGGCCACCATCTACGAAGTTGCGGGTGCCCAGCAAGCGGTTTTGGGTGAAAAGTGGCCGCAACGCCGGAATTTGGTCGGCCCCCGGGAAGCCGGCGTCAAACACGGCAATCTGCATGCCTTCGCCCCGGAAACCGGCATCGTGCATGGCCACGGCGCCAATCAGCTGGTTTTGAGTAAACGGAGTGCCGTAGCTCGAACGGGTGCCGGTGGTTGTACGGGCCGCCGTGGGAGTTGAAGTAGCGGCGGGGTACGTCCGCACCGGGCCGGTTTGCCCGCCCCGGTTAAGAGTTTGAGCCGCGCGCACAATGGGCAGGGCCTGAATGCGGCGCAGCGTGGGCGAGTCGCAGGCCACCACCACGGCGTTGAACCACTTGGACGTGTAGCGCACGTCGGGCCGGCCGGCCACGGCCCGCACCTGGGCCACGTAGGCGGGGTTCACGGGCAAGTCGCGGGGTAGCACGGCAATGCGCTGCCGGGTACGCCGCGCCAGCGCCCGCGCCGACAAAAACGCCTGCGGCTGGCTCACCGAAAACGGCGTGCCCGCCTTGTCGCGCAGGTACACGAGGTGGCGGCGCACCGTGCCCTGGGCAGCCGCCTCGGGGCGCGCGGCCAGTAGCAAACCCAAAGCAGCTAAGGCGCCCAGCAAGTAAGTTTTCATCAAGAGAGAAGGTGAAAGGTCAAAAAATGAAGGTTAAATTACTCACAACAACCCATTTAAGGGCCAGACTCCACCAGCACTTCGGTGTGGCTCGCGCCCAGGTTGGGACCCAGCTCGGGTTCACAGGTGTTGTTGACGGTGTTCTGAAAATCGAAGTTTACGCTGCGGCGGTACACCGGACCCACGCCTTCGGCAAACACCTGGCGGTAGTTGCGCCGGTTGCAGTTGTTTTCGGCGGCGGCGCTGCCGATGTTGGCCGTGGTGAGGGTTTTGCTGAACGCCTTGGCCGGATACCCCGGCACCGCGGGCAACGTAAAGGGCTGCCCGTTGGTGCCCCGCACGTATTTGCGGGTCGTATCGGCAATGTCCGTCTGGGTGGTGTTGGCGTAGGCGCTCAGGTTCCAGGCCAGCTCGTCGCGCACCGGAAACACCAGCTCCACGCTACGGCGGGTGCCTCGGGTGTACACCACGCGGCGCTCGTCTGCCGAGAGGGTAAACGCGCTGTCGGCCACCCAGGCCGCACTTGCATCGGCGCGGCGGGCCGACTCAACCCGAAAAACCGGTTGACTGGCCGCGTCCAGGTAGCTGGAAACCAGCCGCTCGCGCACCTGGTAAGCGCGGGGCGTCGGGGCGTAGTTCAGCCACGTGGTATCGAACACCTGGTAGATGCGGTAGCGGCCCGCTTCGGCCGGGAAATACCCCCGGCCGGGGTCGGCGGGCTCCAGGTAAGTGGCTTCCTTGCAGGCCCCCAACAGGAGCCCTCCGGCAAGTACAAGCAGCAGTTTTTTCATAAACAACGCAACGCAAACGGCCCGGCATCGGTGCCCGCCGCGCTCCCGTCAGCGGGATTCGGGCGGGGTTTCGTGCCGGGCCGTGTAAATATAATGCGGGGTTGCGGTTGTGGCCGGCGCGGGGCTAGGCCAGAACGGGGAGCCCCGGGGCTTCGCCGATGATGTGGCGCTCAATCCAGCCGCCGCCCACCACGTCGTTGCCGTCGTAGAACACGGCCGCCTGCCCCGGCGTGATGGCGTGCACCGGCTCGGGGAAGTACACGCGGATGCGCTCGCCGTCCTGCTCCAGCAAGGCGGGGTCGCCGCCGTGGTTGTAGCGGATTTTGGCCGTTACGGGCACCAGGCCGCGCCCTTCGAGCGAGGCCAGCTTGCCCATATTCAGCTTGCCGACGACAGTGAAGGTGCTGGCCAAATCGTCGTAGTTGCCCAGCACAACTTCGTTGGTTTCGGGCCGGATTTCCGTCACGAAGGCCGGAAACCCCAGCGCAATGCCCAAGCCCTTGCGCTGCCCGATGGTGTAGAACGGGTAGCCCTCGTGTCGGCCCAGCTCGCGCCCGGCTTTATCGACGAAGCGGCCGCCGGCTACGCGGGCCTCCAGGCCCGGCACGCGGCGGCGCAGAAAGCCCCGGTAGTCGTTGTCGGGGATAAAGCAGATTTCGTAGCTCTCGGGCTTGTTCACCAGCTCGTGGAAACCCCGGCGGCGGGCTTCGTCGTAAATCTCGGTTTTGCGCATTTTTCCCAATGGGAACAGCGTGCGGGCCAGGCTGGCCTGGCTCACGCCCCAAATGGCGTAGCTCTGGTCCTTGTGTTCGTCCAGCCCTTTGCTGACGACGTAGCGGTCGGTTTCGGGCTCGTGGCGCACCTGGGCGTAGTGGCCGGTGGTGATGAAGTGGCAGCCCAACTGGTCGGCGCGGCGCAGCAGGGCATCCCACTTGATGTGGGTGTTGCAGAGCACGCAGGGGTTGGGCGTGCGCCCGGCCAGGTACTCGTCGGTGAAGTTGTCGATGACAAAATCGCCGAATTCATCGCGGATGTCGATGATGTAATGCGGGAAGCCGAGCTGCACGGCAATGTCGCGGGCGTCGTTGATGCTGTCGAGCGAGCAGCAGCCGGTTTCTTTTTTCGAGCCGCCGGCCGAGGCGTAGTCCCAGGTTTTCATCGTCATCCCCACCACTTCGTAGCCTTGCTCGTGGAGCAGCACGGCGGCCACCGACGAGTCGATGCCGCCGCTCATGGCCACGAGGACGCGGCCTTTAGAGGTATTTTCCATCTGAAGTCGCGCAGTACCCGAAAGGTGAATGGTTTGGCTACTGGGCGAGGGGCAAAGGTACGGCGCGTGGGCTGACGTATAGGCTGGCTCGACTTTAGGCGCAGCCATAACTCGAGCCCGGCAGAACAAGTAAAACCTCTCGCGTCTTTGCTCCGTATTCCACACCAAAAAACAAGGGGCCAGGCCATCCGGCCCAACCCCTTGCCAAACTACCCGAGAAAATGAGCGGCGAGCAGGAAGCCAACGGCTTTCACTACGCCTTTCAAAAACGCCAGCACCAACGGCGTTACCGTTTTGCGTAGTAGTTTTGTCACGCGGTCCTTATGCATCTGGTAAGAGAAGTTAAGGGTTGCACTGAAACCCCGCTTCTAGAACCCCGTCTGTGTCCAGCAGTCGGGGTTCTCCTTTTTCAAGGGCTACCGTTCGACCATTGGGGACTACCTAACGCGCTTGGGGCAAAGGTATGCCGGCATTTGCCCGGCGCGGGGCGACCTTTGGGGCCGATTTCACCGACTCCTTTCGCTTCATGGCCCTTCAGCTTCCCGTGTACGTGCGCGGCATCAACAACCTCTCCGACGCCCGCTATTGCGCCGGCATGGGGGCCGACGGCCTCATCTTCACCCTCGACCCCGCCCTGCCCGGCGCCCTGCCGCCGGCCGAGGCCCGCGAACTGGCCGGCTGGGTGGCCGGCGTGGAGCTGATTGGCGAATTCGGCCCCGACGCCGACCTGTTCCAGCTGCTGGAAGTGGCTACGGCCTGCCAGCTCAGTCGGGTGCTGCTGCCCGAGGCGCCGCTCTTTATCCCCGGCCTGCACCAACCCCTGCCCTTCCCAGTGCTGCGCGAAACCGACCTTTTCACCGCCCTGCAAGCCCAGCTCGACCCCGACCTGGCCCACGAGCTAAGTAGCGCCGACTTTGCCGCCCCCGGCTCGGCCCTGCTCCTGAATTTGCCCGCCACCGACGACCTTGCCGCCTGGCTGCCGCAGCTCGCCGCCCTGGCCCGGCAGTTTCCGCTCTGGCTGGGCGGGGCGCTGGCGGCCGATGCGCTGCCCGTGCTGCTGGCCGAAGTGCAACCCGCTGGCCTTGTGCTGCAAGGCGGGCACGAGCTAAAGCCCGGCCTGCGCGATTTCGCGGAATTAGAAGCCCTATTTGAGGTGCTGGAAGTGGAATAAGGACGGTCAAACTCCCCTCCTCAGCCGAGGAGGGGACGTTTCGGCGCAGCCGAAACCGGGGTGGTTAGCTCGTTGAACGACTCGCGTACGGTGGGTTGGTAGGGTGGTAGGTCGATAGGTTGGCATCGTTCAACGCGAGTTGTTCTGGGGCAGCATACGCCCTCCCTCCGGTGGCACCACCCCAGCTTTGGCTGCGCCAAAGCGTCCGCTCCTCATCTGAGGAGGGGAGTTTGACCGCCCTTCAACTTAATCGAAACTGCACGTACTTGATGGGCACCCCCACGCTGCGGTACTTGCCCTCAAAGTTGGTTTGAATGGCTTGCGCCTCCGCAAATGCGGGGTCCGTTTCGGCGTATAGGTCTTTGGTTTTGCTGCCGATGGTGGTGCCTTCGCGGGCCGCCAGCACGTCCAGGGTGTAGTCGTAGAGCGCCTCGTTGTCGGTTTTGAGGTGCAGCAGGCCGCCGGGTTGCAGCAGCGTAACGTACTGGTTCAAAAAGCGCGGCGACGTGAGCCGGCGCTTGATGTCGCGGTCGCGGGGGCGCGGGTCGGGAAAGGTTATCCAGATTTCGGCCAGCTCGCCGGGGCCAAACTGCTCGGCCAGCGCTTCGGCCCTGGCGCGCACAAAACCGACATTGCTCAGGCCCAACGCCTCGGCGCGGGTGCTGCCCCGCCAAATGCGGTCGCCCTTGATGTCGAGGCCCAGAAAGTTACGCTCCGGGTAGCGCTGGCCCAGGCCCACGGTGTACTCGCCCTTGCCGCAGCCTACTTCGAGGGTGATGGGGTGCGGGGCAGCAAAAAAGTCGGCCTGCCAGCGCCCGCCCAAGGCGGCGTACGTGGGCTTACCGGGCTCTACAATACCGGGTCGGGTCGCGTTGTCGTTGAAACGCTGTAACTTAATTCGGGGCATTTTTGTGTTTCTTGTTTCTGACGAGTGCGTCTGTCCCGCAGTGAGCGCAGTGGCGAAACGCAGTGGGCGCAGTGTCGTTTCAGGGTGTCAGGTCAAGCATTCGTTGAAAACAAAAACAAGAAACACCCCTTTACAGCTCCGCCACCACAAACGTACTGCCGCCAATGAACACCACATCGTTGGGCCCAGCGGCGGCACGGGCGGCGGCCACGGCGGCGGCTACCGGCCCATACGCCCGGCCCGCCAGCCCGGCAGCAGCTCCCAGCGCCGCCAACTCCCCGGCGGGCAACGCACGAGGAATGGCGGCCTGGCAGAAATAGTAAACCCCGTTCGCAGGCAACAGAGCCAGCATTTTGCGCACGTCCTTGTCGGCCACCACGCCGATTACGAGGTGGAGCTGCTGGAATTTCAGCCGGCCGAGCTGCGCCACCACCTGCCGGATGCCGGCTTCGTTGTGGCCCGTGTCGGCCACCACCAGCGGGCGCTGGCCCAGGATGCTCCAGCGGCCGCGCAGGCCGGTGAGGTGCTGCACCTCGCGCAGCCCGGCCCGCACCGCCGACTCCGGCACCCGGAAGCCCATGGCCCGCAGCTCGTCCAAGGTAGCCAATACGCCGGGCAGGTTGTAGGCTTGGTAATCACCCAGTAAGCCCAGCTCGGCGTTGGGCAGGTAGGGCCGCCCGTACTGCCAGAGCTGCACCCCGCGCCGGCCGCTGGCCAGGTCGGCGTCGGTCAGCGCGGCCAGGTCGGCGCGGTAAATGCGGTCGGCCCACACCAAG
>JANXUO010000249.1 GCA_025356245.1 Hymenobacter sp. | reverse complement strand
GGAACTCGCTGCGCTCGTCGCGAAACAGATTTTCGCGTTACATCGTCCGGCCCCGCGTAACGTCAGTTACTCATGCGCTAAAGGCGGCACAACGCTAGTAGGTGCAGGAAACGGACGATATGTTCGTGGCCAAGCGTAGTGCTGTTACCGGGGCCTGGCTTCGGGCGGTGCGAGCGGGGGCAACGCCGGCACCCTGGCCACTGCCACCCCGGTCTTCCCCCCGTCCTTCACCCTTTCTCCCAACCCGACCCGTAGCGCCTGCCAGGTGCAGGGGGCTGCCCCCGGAGTTACGTTAGTAATGTATGATGCCCTGGGCCGCGGCCTGGCCAGCGCCCCGGCCGATGCCCAGGGCACAGTCCGCCGGGCGCTGCCCGCCGGTTTGGCCCCCGGCCTCTACTTGGTGCGCAGCGGCGGGCGCACCCAGCGCCTGGCGGTGGAGTAAGGGGGCGGTGATGGCGCGGGGCTGTGCCCCGCGCCATCGGCATTGGCTAGCCAACCCCCGCTGCCCCGCGATGGCCATTTTTGCCCCGCGCCCGTTAGGGCATTCGGTAAAACCACCGGCCCGAAGCTCTATGTTGAAACCCTTGCGTTGGCTGTTGCGCGCTGGCAGCGGCTTATTGCTGGCGCTGCTGCTGGGCCTGCTGGCCTCGGCCGGGGCGGCGCGCTGGGCGGTGCCGCCGCCTGCGCCCGTGCGCTGGGCCCCCGACTCGGCCCGCGTGACGGCCGCCGCCGGCCCCGAGTACGCGGCCTCGGCGCTGTGGCAGCGCCTGTGGGGCGGCGGCTACCGGGCGCTGTGGACGGCCCCCGTGGCGGCCCCGGTGCTGCGCCTGGGCCCGGCCGCGCCCGGTGGTCTGCGGCCGCTGCGGGCGGGCGGCAACTTTCAGACCCGCACCCTGCACCTGCGCTCCGACGACGGCCGCGCCTTCGTGCTGCGCTCGGTGAACAAGGACGCCGCCGGCACCCTGGGCACCGGCTGGCTGCGCGGGCTGCTGGGGCCCCTCATGCGCGACCAAACCCGCGCCGGCCACCCCTACGGGGCCTACGTGGCCGCCCGCCTGGCCGGGGCCGCCGGGGTGCTGCACACCAACCCGCGCCTGATGTACCTGCCCGCCCAGGCGGCCCTGGGGCCGTACCAGGCCCGGTTTGGCCCCGGCTTGTACTTGCTGGAGGAGCGCCCCGTCGGCGATGCCCGCCAGGCCGTCACCCTCGGGGCTTCGCCCGAAATTGTGGGCTCCGACGCCCTGCTGCGCTCGCTCGGGCCGCGGCCGCCCAGCGTCGGCACGGCCCGCGCCTACCTCCGCGCCCGCCTGCTCGACCTCTGGCTCGGCGACTGGAGCCGGCGCGGCGACCAGTGGCGCTGGGCCTTGCTGCCCGGCCCCGACGGCCCCGAGTTCCACCCCATCCCCCGCGACCGCGACCAGGCGTTTTACCAGTTCGATGACGGCCTCTACCCGCGCCTCGTGGCCGCCTGTGTGCCCAAGTATCAAAGCTTCGGCCCCCGCCTCGGCGCCGGCCAGGTGGCCGCCCTGGCCTACACTGCCCGCCTCCTCGACCAGCGCCTGCTGGCCCAGCTGCCCCTGCCCGCCTACCTGGCCGAAGCCGACTCGCTGCAACGCCGCCTCACCGACGCGCAAATTGACGCCGCCCTGGCCTGCGGCCCGCCCGAAATCATCCCCCAAAATCGCCTCCTCCTCCGCGAGCCCCTGCGGGCACGCCGGGCGCAGCTGCGGCAGGTGGCCGGCTGGTTTTTTCGGGCGGTGAAGGGGTAAGGGAGCTTGTAACCTAACGTGGCTGGTTGTGGGCAGCCGCAGCGCGGCGACATATTTGTAGAAAACCGAGTTCGGAAATTCCGAAGCCGCAGCGCGGCGGTATGTTATTGGGAAGGCGTTATGGCAACATGTCGCCGCTACGCGGCTTTGTTCCGTTTTTGAACCGTTGCTACAAACATATCGCCGCGCTGCGGCTAGTCTGCGGCTTGGGTTGATTAGGCCGACACTGCGCACCACTGCTTTACCACTGCGCCCACTGCGGGACAGATGCACTCGCCAACCAGAAACCAGCTACCCGGCCAGCGTCACCCCGTCCACCGAACCTTCGCTGCTCAACACATAAAAACGGGCGAACAGCTCTTCCGAATACCAGTTTTCGCGGCGGGTGCGCAGCATGGCCTCGCGGTGTTCGGGGCTGTGGTAAGCGTAGCGCTGCATGGCCTCGGCCGACTCCCAGACGCTGAACGTGGCCTGCCGCACCAGCGGCAGCTCGCCCAGGCCCACGGCCAGCCGCACGCCCTCGGCAGTGGCCAGCGCGGCGCTGGTGGGCCGCACAAACCGCCAGAAGCTGGCCGATTTCAGCACGTTGATGCTGGCGCGGGTGAGCACGGCCACCCGCGGATTGGGCGGCGGCGGGGCAATGGCGTAGTCAAACGGGTTGACCCCATCCCAGCGCCCCTGCGCCTTGAAGGGGGCCAGCACGGCGCTCCATGTTTCGGCCGCGCGGGCCTGGTAGGCGGCCCACAGCGGGTGCGTAGCCCGGAAGTGCCCCGCCGCTTCGGCCGACTCCCACACGGCCAGCAGGGCGTAGCGGCGCAGGTTGGGCCACAGGCCAAAGCCGCCCGCCCCGCTGCCCAGCAGCTGAAAAAACCGCAGCCCCGGCACGCTACGCAGGGCCCGGGGGCCGAGGCCCATCTGGGCCAGGCCCCAGCGCGTATGGCCGGGCGTTAAGGTGAAAATGGTGAGGGTGGTGTGCAAGGGGATTTTATTGGTTGAACGGCGCAAGGCCAATAACACACCGCCGCTCCCGGTGTTGCTTTCGGGCCAATAACGCAGCCGCCAAAGCGGGTTTCGGGAGTGGCAACGGACAAAACAAGCCTCTAGAAACTAATTTTGCCCCTATGCCCGACCCCGAACCCTTCGACCAGCTGCACCTCAACGGGCA
>JANXUO010000228.1 GCA_025356245.1 Hymenobacter sp. | reverse complement strand
AATTCATAATTCAAAAAACCGTGTTCAAAAAAATACTGATTGCCAACCGGGGCGAAATCGCGCTCCGCATCATCCGCACCTGCAAGGAGATGGGCATCAAGACGGTGGCCGTGTATTCGACAGCTGACAAAGAGAGCCTGCACGTCAAGTTTGCCGACGAGGCCGTGTGCATCGGCCCGCCGCCCTCCGCCCTCTCCTACCTGAGTATGCCGAGCCTGATTGCGGCGGCTGAAATTACCAACGCCGACGCCATTCATCCGGGCTATGGTTTTTTGAGTGAGAACGCGGAGTTCTCGCGCATCTGCCAGGAAAACGGCATCAAGTTCATCGGGGCCTCGCCCGAGATGATTAACAAGATGGGCGACAAGGCCTCGGCCAAAGACACCATGAAAAAGGCCGGCGTGCCCTGCGTACCCGGCTCCGACGGCCTGCTGGATTCGGTAGAACAGGGCAAGAAAATCGCCGCCAAAATCAAGTACCCCGTCATCATCAAGGCCACGGCCGGCGGCGGCGGGCGCGGAATGCGGATTATTAATTCCGACGACGAATTTCAGAAAGCCTGGGACGATGCCCGCACCGAATCGAAGGCCGCCTTCGGCAACGACGGTATGTACCTGGAAAAGTACGTGCTGGAGCCGCGCCACATCGAAATTCAGATTGTGGGTGACCAGTACGGGCACGTTTGCCATCTTTCGGAGCGCGACTGCTCCATTCAGCGTCGCCACCAGAAGCTGGTGGAGGAAGCGCCCTCGCCCTTCATGACCGACAAGCTGCGCGAAGCCATGGGCAAGGCCGCCATCAAAGGCGCGTCGAGCATTGGCTACGAAGGCGTGGGCACCATCGAGTTTTTGGTGGACAAAAACCGCGATTTCTACTTCATGGAGATGAACACCCGCATCCAGGTGGAGCACCCCGTGACGGAGGAAGTGGTGAACTACGACCTCATCAAAGAGCAAATTAAAGTGGCGGCGGGCATCCCCATTTCGGGCAAAAACTATTTTCCGCAGATGCACGCCCTCGAGTGCCGCATCAACGCCGAAGACCCGCGCCACAACTTCCGCCCCACGCCCGGCAAAATCACGACCCTGCACATCCCCGGCGGCCACGGCGTGCGCGTCGACACCCACGTGTACGCCGGCTACACCATCCCGCCCAACTACGACTCGATGATTGCCAAGCTCATCACCGTGGCCCAAACCCGCGAAGAAGCCCTGGTCAAAATGAAACGCGCCCTGAGCGAGTTTGTGGTAGAAGGCGTGAAAACCACCATCCCTTTTCACCTGGCGCTGATGGACAACGCGGATTTTAAAGCCGGAAATTTCACGACCAAGTTTTTGGAGTCGTTCGATTTTTCGCTGGTGTAGGGATGACAGAACGACTTAAACAAATAGCACCTGGGCCGTTGCGCTTACTGATAATAGGCTCTGCTGTAATTTTTACGATTTCTAGTATTTCTGTTGTGAAATTATTTCCATTTTGAGCAGTGGTAACTGTTGAAAGAATTAATGGGGAGTGGAAAGAAGTTTTCGCCTTATGGCAACCAATACCTTTTTTGTGGCTTTTTACTGTTGTTGCTTCATTTCTTTCCTATTGGTTTTTGGTAAGGATTGTGCTTTGGGTATATGACGGCTACAAACAACCGCGTTAATTCCTTTCTCAGCGAACAAACTTTTCGCCTCACCGCGTTAGCTTGCAACGATGAAAACCTTCACTATCCAACTCGAAGACGAGGAGCACTACCAGCAACTGCTGGCCCTGGCAGTACAAGCAGGCATTGAGGTAATCGGCGACAATCTGGCCGTGCCATTTTCGTCGCCGATACCCGACGTAAGCCACCTGTCTCGCGAGGAGTTGCTGGCCATCATCGACGAGGGTGGCGATGGCAAAAGCATTCCTGACCCGTTGGCATGGCAACGGGCCGAGCGGGCCACTTGGGACGAACGCCTGGCACCTTATTGGCTGTGAAATACTTATTGGACAGCAACGTGCTAATTTATGCGGCGCGTCCAGATGCGCTTTACGCGCCACTCCGCCCGTGGGTCAAAAAACAGATGTGCCCTGTCAGCAATTAGTCGGGTGGAAGAACTGGGCTTCACGCGGCTGACGACTGCCGATGCCAAAGCTTGCGCGGCCATGTTCCAATTGCTACCGCAACTGCCCATAACCGATGCCATACTTGACCAAACGGTAAAAATCCAGCAGCAGCTTCGCATCAAAACGCCGGATGCCATTGTGGCTGCCACGGCGCTGGTGCATGGGCTGGCACTGGCAACAGCCGACCAAGGGTTTGGCCGCGTGGCGGGCTTGGTAGTGATTGACCCGCTGGGGCTGCCCGATTTGGGCTGATGGCGAACCGCCACCAACGAGTGGTGCGCAACGGGTGGCACGTAAATTTGCGGACCGACGTGCCCGGCTGTTGCCCCACCCCCCAACGGGCCGACCTTTATCCATGAAGAAGACCTTGCTATTAGCTGCCCTGCTGCTGGGCGCGGCTCAGGCCCATGCCCAAGACAAGCCGGTGCTGAACTCGGCCCCGCCCAACGGTACCACGCCACCGCCCAACCCCATGCCCCCACCAGTGCCAGAGGTGGCCCCACAGCCCAACACCACCCGGCCCTCGGGCCTCGATTTGCCCAGTAGTCGCGATGCCCGACAGGCAGGCGGGGCATCGGGGGGGCTAAGCAACAAGCTTTTTTTGTACACCAATTTGGGATTTGGCTACAGCGGTTACACCGGCTACAGCCAACTCAACCTGAGTTTGGCCCCGGCCATTGGCTACCGCATTAACGAGCGCTTGGCCGTGGGCCCCGGCATTAGCTATGCGTACAATAATTATAGCTTTGGCAAAAATGGCACTAGCCTAAGCACCAGCAGCTTCGGAGTAAAAGTGTTTGGGCAGGTGCAGGTGATAGACGACTTTTTTGTGCACGCCGAGTACGAAGTAACCAGCGCCGAACTGCTGGAAACCACCGCCAACAATTACCTGACCGGTGGCAAGGTGCGCCGCACAATAACTACGCCACTGGCGGGCTTGGGCTACCGCAATAAATTCAGCGACCGGGCGGCGGGCGACGTGCTATTTCTTTACAACTTTGCCAATTCTTTCAACAGCCTTTACCCAAACCCCGTCATTCGGTTTTGCTTCATGTTTGATTTAGGTCGTTGAATCTGATTATCCGACATTAATAAGGAACACAAAAAACCCCGTTTGCTCTCTGCAAACGGGGTTTTTTGTGTTTTAAAGTCAAGCCTTTTTTCAGGTCTTGTTTACACCGGACGACGGCCGCTGATGACGCGGAGCAGCACCACAACAATGGCGATTACGAGGAGGATGTGGATGAGGTTGCCCATCCCAAAGCCCCCAACACCGGGGACGAGGAGGCCGACCAGCCAAAGAATGACGAGGATGACGGCGACGAGGTACAACAGATTGCCCATGACGGTAGAGAGGGGGAAAAGAGTGAAGTGAAAGAAAAGCAGAACCGGGGTTCTGGAGGCTTGTACGGTGGCGGTAGTAGGAAAGGTTGTGGTTAGCAAAAAAAATTACTGCCTATGGGCAACGTATTGGAGCGTTGCCGGTTTAGCAGCGGCAGCCGGGGCAGGCCAGCGCACATGAGCGGCGCGGCTGCGGCGGGTGGGGCTGTAGCTTTGCAGTGCCGCCCGCCAACGCCGCCCGCGGGGGCAGGCAATTCCCCTCTCCTACACCCTTTACCGCTTACCATTATGAACATCGCCGTTATTGGCTCGGGCACCATGGGCAATGGCATTGCCCACGTATTTGCGCAACATGGCTTTGCCGTGGCCCTCATCGACACCAACCAACCAGCCCTGGACCGGGGCCTGGCCACCATCACCAAAAACCTCGACCGGCAAGTGGCCAAGGGCAGTCTTTCGGAGGCCGACAAAGGAGCCACCCTGGGCCGCCTCAGCCTGCATACGGCCCTCGCCGAAGGCGTGGCCCAGGCCGGGCTGGTGGTGGAAGCCGCCACCAAAAACGTGGAGCTAAAGCTGCAAATCTTCCGCGACCTCGACCGCTACGCGCCCGCCGGGGCCATCCTGGCAAGCAATACGTCGTCCATCTCCATCACCAAAATTGCGGCCGTAACCCAGCGCCCGGCCCAGGTGATTGGGATGCACTTCATGAACCCGGTGCCGGTGATGAAGCTGGTGGAAGTCATTCGCGGCTACGCCACCTCCGACGACGTGACAGCGCGCGTGATGGACCTTTCGCGGCAGTTGGGCAAAACGCCCACCGAGGTGAACGACTACCCCGGCTTTGTGGCCAACCGCATCCTGATGCCGATGATAAACGAGGCCATCATTACGCTGTTTGAGGGCGTGGCCGGCGTGGAGGAGATTGACACCGTGATGAAATTGGGCATGGCCCACCCCATGGGGCCGCTGCAACTAGCCGACTTCATTGGCCTCGACGTGTGCCTGGCCATCCTGCGGGTGCTACACGAGGGCCTCGGCAACCCCAAATACGCCCCTTGCCCCCTGCTGGTGAACATGGTGATGG
>JANXUO010000223.1 GCA_025356245.1 Hymenobacter sp. | reverse complement strand
CGGCGTCGGGCACAAGCAGGCCCTCGTCCATCAGTTTTTTGGCGGTCAGGCCAAGCTCAGTGCCCTGGGCAATTTGCGCCCGCAGCAAGTCGCCGGTGCTCAGGTGAACGAGGTTGTAGTGGGTAATCAGCTTCTGGCTTTGAGTGCCTTTGCCAGCACCTGGAGGGCCGAAGAGGACAATGTTGAGCATGAACGAAACGAGTAAAAAACCTTTAGCCGAACCGCGGCGGGTACCGGCAAGTTAACTAGAAGTTATTGAAAGCAAAGTTAAACGGCCACGTACACGTCGGGCAAATTACGGCCCAGCCCGTCGTAATCAAGCCCATAACCCACTACAAAGTCGTTGGATATCTCTCTGGCCACGTATTTCAGCGTGAGGTCGTGGCGCAGGCATTCGGGCTTCAAAAACAGCGTCGCCACCTCTACCGAGGCCGGGCCTTTGGCCAGTAGCGTGGGCAGCAGGTGATGCAGGGTGGTGCCGGTATCCACGATATCCTCTACCACAACTAAGTGGCGGCCAGCTATTTCCTCTCGCAGCCCCAGTATTTCCTGCACCACCCCCGTGCTGCCGGTGCCCTGGTACGAGGCCACGCGGATAAACACAATCTCGCAGGGCACGGCAATTTGCTTGAGCAGGTCGGACGCAAACATAAAGGCGCCCGTCAGCACCACCACAAACAGAGGGCGGCGGTCGACGTAATCATGGTTGAGGCGAACGGCCAGGGCCGTCACAGCGGCAGCTAACTCGTTGGCCGGCAAGTAGGGCCGAAAGGCTTTGTCGTGGAGCGTGATTTGGGCAAGAGCCATTTGCGGCGCGGGGCAAGGCGATGAAGTGCGAGGCAAAGGTACAGCGCAAGGGCAGTCAGCCGACTAAAGAAGGGGGAATGCAGGCTTTACTTGTGCGTCAAAGTCTTATTTTCGAAATACTTACGCAATCTTTTAGCGGCAAAGCTGGTCATCCTAACTTGAGGTAAAATCGCTCAGACCACGGCAGCTACGGCCCGCAGCAGTCCGGCGCAGGCCGCATCAATCTCGGCCTCGGCAATGGTGAGCGGCGGCGCAATGCGCAAGGAGTTGTCGCAGAACAAAAACCAGTCGGTCAGAATATTTTCGTGCTCCAAAGCATAGTCAATGATGGGCTTTAACACGGCAAACGATTCAAATTCCACGGCCATCAGCAACCCGCAGCTACGGATTTCGCGAATGGCCTGGTGTTGCAGCCCGGCCCGGAACCGCGCCGCCTTGGCCGCCACTCCCTGCATCAACTGCTCGTTCTGAATAACTTGCAGGGTAGCTAGGGCTGCAGCACAGCTCACTGGGTGGCCGCCAAAGGTGGTGCAGTGCCCCAAAATCGGATTGGTTTTGAAGCCATCCATGATGTGCTGCGGCGCGATAAAGGCCCCGATGGGCATTCCGCCGCCCATGCCCTTGGCGCACACCAGAATATCGGGCTCAATGCCGAACTGCTCGAAGGCCCATAGCGTACCAGTGCGCCCGTAGCCGCACTGAATTTCGTCGAGTACCAGAAGCGCGCCAACTGCCGTGCACCGGGCGCGAAGAGCTTGTAAATAAGCCGACTCCGATACCCGCACACCAGCCTCGCCAGCTACGGTTTCGATGACCACAGCCGCCGTACCCTCGGTGATGTGGGCGAGGTCAGCGTATTCGTCGCGGCGCAGGTGGCGCACGTCGGGCAGCAGGGGACGGTAGCTGTTCTTAAAGTCCTCGGAACCAGTGATGGATAAGGCCCCGTGAGTAGAGCCGTGGTAGGCCCGCTCGAACGAGACAAGCTCACGGCGGCCGGTGTAGCGCTTGGCCAGCTTTAGAGCGCCTTCGATGGCCTCGGTGCCGGAATTGGTGAAGAAAACGCTATCGAGCCGGGCCGGCAACGTTTGGTGCAGGGCCTGGGCCAGGCGGGCAGGCACGGCCTGCACCAGCTCGCCGTACACCATGAGATGCAGGTACTTATCGAGTTGTTCGCGGATGGCGGCCAGCACCCGTGGGTGCCGGTGCCCCACGTTGCTCACGCCGATGCCAGCAATCAGGTCCAGCACGGCGCGGCCCTCGGGGGTGTACATGTACACGCCTTCGGCCCGCTCAATTTCCAGCAGCAGCGGGAAATCAGAGGTTTGAGCCTGGTGGCGCAGGAATAGCTGGCGCGGGGTGAGGCCGCCCGATTTTAACACTGGATTAGTCACTCGTTTTTTAGTAATGAGGAGCTCGTGTGCTCACTGCGGGAAATATCGCTCGGGATTTTTAGTGCATAATCCCGCTGATTTACTATTTATTTGTTCAACCAAAAACAGTTGATTTGGATTGGTTGCGCGTCACAAAAATAAAGAGGCCGCTGTGGGTGCAGCGGCCTCGGGGCAAAAGGGCAACGGTAAAAAGGGTAGCACTATTCTTCGCCGCGCTGCCCGGCTACGCGCTTAATGACTTCTTTTGTGAAGTCGCGCTCGGCGTTGAGCAACTGGGCTACCTGGCGTAAAGAAATGACTTTCTGGAATTTATCGAAATACTCTTTTTCCAGATTCAGTTCCTGCTGCCGAAGGGCGAACGACTGCTGCATATTGTCGCGAATTTGCGGGTCGGTCATCGAGTCGGTGATGTCACGGCGCAACAGCCGGCCGTTGCGGTTGAGGTCGCGGCGCTTGGTCGAGAATTCGTTGTAGAGCGGCCAAAACCGCTGGGCCTGTTCCTGGGTGAGCGACACGCGGGAGGAAATAAAGGCGATTTTAGCGTTTTCGAGCTGGCCCAGGCGTTCGGCCCGGCGGCCACCGGGGCGGGGGCCAAGGCCACCATCTTGGGCCTGCGCCATTGAGGTAATGAGCAGAAAAAAAGCAGCCAACAGCAGCGTTTTACAACTGTACCAAGACTGAAATAACTTGTTTAATAACATCATAAGAGCAAAAAATTGCGGAGGTAACGAAAAGGTAAAAAAGGCGAGCAGCTTAGAAATACTGCGGCTCCTCAATGGGCTGGGCATCCAGCATCTCATCGATTTCAGCCGCCGAAGGCCGCAGGAAATGCTGCGTAGCAGCCGGGTGCGCGGCGGTCAGCACCGCGAGGTCGCTGGTTTCGACGGCGGCCCCACTGTCGAGCAGGTAGCGCACCAGCTCGCGTTTAGGCACGGCATCGAGGCTGGCTACGGCCGTAGGCGCGGCAGGCGAACCCACCAACCAAAACGCTGCCACAAAACCCATTAGCAGCACCGAAGCGGCCAGTGACGTACGCCAGGCACCGGGCAGGGCCAACCACCATTCCCAACCGGGCGCCGCCGGGCGCTCGGCGGCCGGGCGCGGCACGCGGGCCATTATGCGGGTAGGAAGCTGGTCGAAGTACCCCGCCGGTGGGGCCGTTAGCGGCTGGGGCCGGCGCGGGTGCTGGTCGAGGCGAAAAGGCGTGTTCATGTGGCTTGGATGAAAAACTGAGGGCTGCGTTTAATGGGCAGCGTGGTTTCTTTAGTTAGTGGGGCCTGACGAATCGTTCCGATGAGACGCAGTGAACACAGCGCTCAGCTGGCTCTTGTCACGTATTCCTCCACCTTTTTTACGGCGTGGTGGTAGCTGGCTTTTAGCGCGCCCACACTGGTGCCCGTTACTTCCGACATTTGCTCGTAAGGCATTTCGTCGTAATACCGGAGGTTGAAAACCAGGCGCTGCTTGTCGGGCAGCCGCAGGATGGCTTGTTGTAGCTTCAGCTCTACCTCGTCACCTGCTAAATCGGTATCGGCTTCGATTTTGGTAGCCAGCTCGGCTCCCACGTCGGTGAGTGGCAGCAGGAACTTGCGGCGCTTGCTGCCCAAAAAGCTAAGGCACTCGTTGGTGGCGATGCGGTAAATCCAAGTGAAAAGCTGGGCGTCCTGGCGGAAATTTTCGAGGTGTTTCCATACCTTGATAAACACGTCCTGCGTCAGGTCGTCGGCATCGTCGTGGTCCACCACCATCTTGCGCACGTGCCAGTACACCTTGCCCTGATACTTGCGCACGAGCTGGTTGAACGCCAGATTACGGCTGGCGGGGTCGGCAAACTTGACGAGAATTTCCTGGTCTTCCAAACGGGGCGCGGGGGCAAAAGCGGGGGACTGCAACGGTTGGATGCCCAAAAGGCTTCCGCGTTTAATGGGCCGCACCAGAAAGGCACGGCGGCCCGCAGCGCCGCAATCTGCCCTATCTTAGCACAAAGTTGTTGTTGAATAATTAAACTAGCCTTCCCCCTACTGCATGAATACTTACGCCGCCGCCGCCCAACTAATTGTAGCCCTGTCCATCGGGTTTGTTTGGGTATTTCGATTTGATAACATCGTCACCGAGTTTCGCCTTTACGGCCTGAGCGACTTGACGCGAACAATGGTCGGCACCACCAAGATAGTGCTTGCCACGCTGCTTGTTGTGGGCATCTGGTATCCGTCATTGGTCTTGGTACCAGCGCTGCTGATGGGCCTGCT
>JANXUO010000220.1 GCA_025356245.1 Hymenobacter sp. | reverse complement strand
GTGCTGGGGCCGGTGGACGGGCTGGCGTTCATCAACCGTCTCAAAGGCGTCGATTGTACCCTCATCACCAACGACGGCCGGACCCTGACCTCGAAGGGAATGGCCGTCAACTACTACTCCGGGCCGGAAGCGCCCGCTGTTTCTGTTCCGAAGCCATGACCATGTATTTTTTCTTCCTGCACCGCACCCGCCTGCTGCTCGGCGCCCTGTTGCTGTTGAGTGGCAGCGGCGTACTCAGCGGCTGCGTGTCGGTGGCCGCCTATCAGAAAGCCTACCTCAACGACGAGGATATGAAGCTGGCCAACAAGCGCATCGAAACATACGAAACCAACTTCGAGAGCTACCGCGAAGGTGCCGGTGGGGCCAACGGCGGCAAGGTAGGCGGTGGCTGTGGGTGCAATTAAAGTTTGTTTTATGAATTATATGCGCTTCATAATCAATGTGCTTCTCATGGGCTGCCTGCCCTTGGTGGCTTATTCGCAAGGCAGCCTCACGCCCAACCGACTCGACGGCTCGGGCGTGCCCACCAGCACCAACCCGGCCACACGCCCAGCCAACCCCAGCAACCACGGCGAAACGGAGGTAAATATCCTGATGAGCTACTACCAGCAGGATGGCGACCACGGCGCCGTGGAGGGCGGCATTGGCACCCAGTACCTTACCGACCTCACGCCCACCATTATTCTGAATGTGCCGCTCGACTCGGCCACGCGCATCTCGGCCAATCTGGGCATGGATTATTACGCCTCGGCTTCCACCGATAGGATTGACCAGGTGCTGTCGTCGCCCTCGGCGCACGACGCCCGGATTCACGCCGATTTTGGGGTGGCGCGGCAGCTGGCAAACAAGCGGACCATCGTGGGCCTGGGGACGGGCGTTTCCAAGGAGTACGACTACCTCTCGGGTAATGTGTCGGCGTCGTGGGCGTACGCCTCGCGCGATGGCAACCGCGAGCTGAGCCTGGCCGGGCAGGTCTACTTCGACCGGGTGACACTTATCGGCCCGGCCGAGCTGCGGCCCGGCGGCACCCGCAACCGCAACTACGGCACCGACTCGCGCCAGAGCTTCAACCTGAACATTGTGTACGCCCAGGTGCTGACCAAGCGTCTGCAAGTGGCACTCAGTACCGAGTTGGTGGCCCAACGCGGACTGCTGGCCACGCCGTTTCACCGGGTGTATTTTTTCGATAGCAACCCGCTGCTGGGCGCGCCGGGGCAGCTGGGCACGGCCGCGGTCGAAAACCTGCCGCGTCTGCGCTATAAGTTTCCGGTAGGCCTGCGCCTCACGTATTTCGCTACCGATTTGGTGCAGCTGCGGGGGTTTTACCGTTTTTATAACGACGATTTTGGCATTCGCGCCCACACCTTCGAGTTGGAAACGCCGGTGAAGGTGACGCCGTTTTTCGTGCTCTACCCGTTTTACCGCTATCATACCCAAACGGCCGCCACGTATTTCGCGCCCCACTTGGCGCATTCGGTGGCCGAAACATATTTCACCTCTGATTACGACCTGGCGGCATTTTCGGCTCAGAAACTCGGCATGGGCCTGCGCTACTCGCCGGTGTATGGCATTGGTCGCTTTATGGCGTTTGGGGGGCGGGTGGCCAAGTTCAAGGCGCTGGATTTGCGCTACGCCCACTACCGGCAAAGTACCGGGCTGACTGCCAATTTGTTTAGTGTCGATTTGTCGTTTGTGCTGCCGTAAACTGGTGAATGCTTAGCTAAAAAAGGCGGGTGGCAAGGGCGAATTCAATTCGTCCCGCCACCCGCCTTTTCTAATTTTGCTGTGAAATGCTACTCCAATAGCAGGCGCTGAGTTTGCGAATAGCCGGCGTGATTGTCGAGGCGAACCAGGTAAAAACCAGCGGGGCGCCCATCAACGGTCAGCAGCAGGCGGCCATCGGCGGTGGGGGTAGCGTTGCGCTGCCATATCTGGCGGCCAGTGGCATCCAATAAGCTGACGGCTATGTTTGTGTGTGAAATGCCAACTGGCAATTGCACGGTCACTGTGGTTTGAGCCGGGTTAGGATACAGCTCCAGCGGCGCCAGCATGTGCGACGGATGGGTAGCCGAGGGTTGCGTTGGGCCGAGCTTAACCACCCAAAAATCGAAGTTGCCCCGGCCGGGCTGGGTTTTGTTACCGCTGATGCTGGAATTGGAAAAACCTCCGAGGATAAAGCCACCGTCGGCCGTCTGCCGCAAACTGGTCAGCACGTCGTCCTGGGCTCCGCCAAATGTCCGGTCCCACTGTTTGGTGCCGGTCGAGTCCACTTTCACGGCCCAGAAATCGGGCGTGTTGGCGGGGCCCTGGTTGGCCTCAGTCTTATCGCCCACAATGCCCGAATTTGATTGACTGCCAAAAATATAGCCGTGGTCGGCAGTTTGTTGCAGGCCGTTGAGGCTGTCGTAGCCGTTACCACCAAAAGTGCGGTCCCATTGCTTGGTGCCGCTGGGGCTTAGCTTCACCAGCCAGTTGTCGTAGTCGCCGCGGCTGGGTTGGGTTTTGCTGCCCGATACGGATGAATTGGAGAAACCGCCGGCGATGTAGCCGCCATCGGCCGTTTGCTGAATGCTGGTGAGGTTGTCGAACCCCGTGCCGCCCAACGTGCTGTCCCACTGCTTGGTGCCAGTGGCATCTACCTTCAGCACCCAGTAATCGTAGTCGGCGCTGCCGAAAGTAGGTTGGCTTTTATCGCCCGATACCCCGGAGTACGAGAATCCGCCGAGAATGTACCCGCCATCCGTGGTTTGCTGCAAACCGTTGAGGATGTCGTTGCTGTTGCCGCCCAGGCTGCGGTCCCACATTTTGGCCCCGGCTGCGTTGAGCTTCACAATCCAGTAATCGAGGCTGCCTTGGCTGGCCTGGCTCTTGTCGCCTGACACGCCCGAGTTGGACTGTCCACCCAGGATATAGCCACCATCTGCCGTTTGCTGCACCCCGGCCAGCCGGTCATCAACGCCGCCCCCGAAAGTGAAATCCCAGACCTTAATACCACTGGCATTGAGTTTTATTACCCAATAGTCGAAGCCGCCCCGGCTGGGCTGGCTTTTGCTGCCCGAAGCCCCCGAACTGGAAAAACCACCGAGGATGTAACCGCCATCGGCCGTTTGCTGGAGGCTGGTGAGGCGGTCTTCGGCGGTGCCGCCGTACGTGTAATCCCATACCTTGGCGCCGCTAATGTCCAGCTTTACTACCCAATAGTCGAAACCGCCCTGGCTGGCTTGGCTTTTGTCAGCAGAAACCCCTGATTGTGAAGCGCCGCCCAGAACATAGCCGCCGTCGGCCGTTTGCTGCACCACCGACAGCCGGTCTTCGGCACTGCCGCCGAAGTCGCGGTCCCACTGTGCGGTAGGAGTTTGAGCCAGTGCAGGGTATCGCCCGGCTAGCACCACCAGCAGCAGAAAAAAAAGAGGGTTGGAAAGGGAGAAAAAAAAACGCATAGTAGGGGAGGGGTTTAAGTGTGAAGCAGAGAGCGCAGATGAATTATCTGATAATCAGGTTAATGATAACCAAATTTATTCTTTCGTGAAGCGTCGCACAATGGAGCCGCTGGCCGATTGGATGGTCAATAAATACACCCCCGCAGGCAGGGCCGATACATCGATTCGGGCCGTGGAGCTACCCGTAGCAGGCTGCCGTAGCAGTTCGGCCCCCAGTATATTGCTGACGGTGAATTGCTGCGGCGTTTCGCCCGCTGCTTCCACCACCAATTGGCGTTGCACTGGGTTGGGATAGGTTGCCAGGGCCAAGGCTGCGGAAATCCGGGTGGCGGTGGGCGTGGCGCACACGTCGCCCACCGTATAGGTGTGTGGGGTGGCGGCCGAGTTGCGCTCTACCAGCGTAGGGCCTACCCGGTAAGTAAAGTAAAACGTGAGGGCCGTGCCAGGCGTGCGTGGCTGCGAGAACACAAAATTGCTGCCTTGCGCCGTCATGCCCGCGCCGCTGTAGCCACCGGTGCCACTTCGAATATATACGATACATAGGGTGCTGCCAGCAATGGGCGCTTGCGGAACGAACAGCCAGTTGACGGTGCCGCCTGTGGTGCTTACTTCGTAGCGATAGTCGCCGTTGGGCACGTTACCGGCGCAAGCTGCGCCCGTTACGGTCAGGCTTACAGCCAGGGAAGTTCCTACCAGGCCGCCGTTGTCGGTGGCCTGAGCCGTTAAGTTGTGCGAGCCGGCAGCGGCCCCCGTCCAAATGTAGGAGTAGGGGGCGGTGGTGTCAGTTCCCAGCAAGGTGGCATCGTCGTAAAAAGCTACCTGCGTTACAGTTCCGTCCGTATCGGCAGCCGTTGCGCCGATGGTAATCGTTGCGGGGGCTGCCACCACAGTGCCGTTGGTAGGGGCCGTGATGCTAACCGTGGGCCGGGCGTTGCTGCTACTGCCCAGCACGTGCGTACTAAAAAACGAGTTGGCCGCTACCGTAATCACCCCAATAATGGCGGTGTTATGGTACACATTGTAGGTCTGCTGGGCGTTGGTTGGGTTGTAAGCGCAGTAGGTAAACTGGTTGTTGTAAGGGTTATAAAATACTCCGCTGTTGGTAGCGCCAATGTGGTAATCGAAGCTGCGACGCCCGAGCGCCCGGTTCGAGTGCAGGGTGTAATAGCTCAGCCCGGCCTGGCCGGCGTCGTTGCCCAAGACATTCTGGTTGGCCGCCGCCCAGTCGGGATTGAACAAGGAGGCATATTGCAGCGCCAAGTTGTTCCATTCGTCGCCCCAGCTACCAATATCGCCAAATCCGCTGCTTACCGAGCGGGTGCGCAAGTAGTCAAATTCGGTTTGAGCTTCGGCAAACTTGTCGTTTTGCACTAGGTAGTACGACGAAGGCAGCACCGGAATGTACTGAATTGCATGAATATAAATCGGATTTGTGCCAAAAAAAGTCTGATACTCAATGTTCGAGCCGCCCACAATACAAGCCAGCTTGCCAGCTGGCCCGTACGCAGCCGGCAGGTTTTCGTGGTCGCGGTCGAACCAGTATTCGTTGGCGGCGGCGGCCTCCGTCACGTACCCAAACACGCCGGCATCGGTCATGGCCTGGTCGCGGCTGGCCAGCCCCAACTGGATGATGCCCGTCCACGACATCATGGCTTCTGAGCTGGATTCTTGATTGTTACCGATGGGCGGGTTCATTCCGTAACCGCCGTTGGCCCAGGAGTGCCCCTCCCAAGGGTCGAAGGTGCGGAAGAGGGGGAAGCGCCGGTCGGCGCGGTCCCAGTTGGCGTACTCCTTGGCTATCAGCTTGGCCATGTCGCCGTACTGGACCAGGAACGAGGGGTCGTGCAGGCCCAGCACCCCAGCGGCGTACACGTGGTAGCCGTAGTGAAAGTGGTGGTCGTTAAACTGTTCCGACCCAAACCCCACGTCAAAGCCCATCAAGGCCTTGAAGTTGTTGAGGTAGGCAAAATAGGTGTGGGGCTCGCCCGGCGTATAGGTAAGCCAGTTGGCCAGCGCCGAGCGTAGCTTGGTCTTTAAGGTTGTCGCGTTGGCATTTCCCAGCACCGAGGCATTGGCCGCGAATCGCGCAAACTGCGCCAGCGACTTGCCTGAGCCATAGGTATTGGCATCGCCTAACAAAGGCATAGTTCCCGAAAAAGAGCTGATGTAATTATTCATCTGGGCGGCTACATACCCGTTTGGCTTGCCCGCCAGCACCTCCGGCGCAGGCAAGTCGCTCAAGTTGCCGTGGTACTTGTACTTTATCTGAAAATTATTGCCCGTCGCACAGCGCACCCGTCCCCGTGCCGAAAGGTATTCGATGTTGGTAGGCGTAAAATTTAGCCCCGTGTATTTGAGCTGATGGGGTAAAAAACCTTGTAAAACAGCCGTATTGGTGCCTTGTAGTGTTTGCGTCGTCAGATTCCAAGTGGTGTTCAGCTCACCCAGTTCCTCGTCGTAATTCCAGCTTACCGTGGAGTTGCGCGGCACGGCATAAGCGTATTGCAGGAAGGTGGGCAGGTCGGCTCGGGCGGGCATGGCCGCTACTACCAAGTAGCGGTCAGCACCGGTGAAGGCTGCCGTAACGGCTCCGTTGGCCAGCGAAAAGTTGGTGCCTGCCGGCGCAAATACCGCGTAGTTGCGGCCTTGCCACGTGAAACCGTAGTGATTGCCAGTGAACGGAAATAATTGATTACCAGAAGCTGAATTATAGTAACTGGTGGTCATGTCGGTCGAAATCAGCCCGCTGCTCACGCCGGTGTATTCGAGCCAGGTGTAGGGCAGGCCGTGGCCGATGGTTACGTCCACGTACTTACTGGCGTTTTCCTGCAGGCGAAACGAAACTGTCCAGTCACCCCAGTTTTTTACTTTCTCGGCGTTGGGAGCAAAGCTTACGCCACCCACCCGTACCGGTGCGGGCGTCACCATCTGTTGGTTAGTGTTTGTGCCTCCCGACCAATACGTTGGGTAATAAACGGCCAAACCGTAATTTTCAACGGTAAAGCTCAGCGGATGAGCCCACAAGTGATACCGCGTAGTGCCGTACATATTCTGAAGAATAAGCGGCGTCCACCAGTCATTGGTTGGCACGGGGTCGGTCACGCCCGGTAGCACATACACTGCATTAGCGTCGGTGCTCACGTTCTCGCTGCCGGGAATGACCGATGCGTAGCTTCCTGAACCCACTGCTACCGGCGTTTGGGCAATAGCTGGCAGCTGCGTTGCCATCACCCAAAGTATTATTAATAAATACGGTACTTTGATAAAAATATCAACCGGTTTTCTCCCAGAGCAAATAGTCATCTGTGTTTCAAACAAAGTGTGATGCGCAGCCGACTGCGTGAGGCAAGCGAGGCAATTGACACTTCAAATGTAAAGAAACAATAGGCAGTAACGTGTCATGAAAACGTTGATTGTAAGCGGTAAAACAAATCCTCTGCCCTTGCGTGTACGCTTACTTCACATTCAAATGAACTAACAGAAGGCGTTTCAACGGTAACTCCAAAGGTTACGAAGGGCCGAATAAATTAATAAAAAACAACCAATTTCGAGGTAGTTTATCGGCAAAAGTTGAACGCAAATGCTTTTTTTTGAAGTCGGCGACAGAAATTTGCTCAAACGAGGCCTCATGCCCGGTCATTTTATGAAGTTTAGCTAACTTAGGGCCCAACATGCCGAATCTTAAACTTTTTTTTGACTGGTTTCGCCCAATGGGTTACGGTCTTCTGGCTTTTGCCGCAGTCAACGGCAGCTTGGTCGTGTATGAGGCCCAGGCAGCATCCGTGCACCATGACGAAAAAGTATTGATATTACAAGCCACTGATAGGGAGCTTCTTATTGCGCCCGACTTTTACAGTGTGCTTGAGGACACTAGCGGACGGCTATCGTTGCACGATGTGCAGCAGCCGGAATGGGCTGCTCGTTTCGTTCCGGCGTCCATCGCGTCATCCAGCGTTCAGCATCTCGGCTCAGCCTATTGGCTTCGGTTACAGGTGCAAACGCTGGGTGTTCAAACGCAACACTGGTATTTAGGTCTATTTGATTGTCACATTAATGAACTTGTATTTTACCCTAGCCGAGCTTCTGAAAGAGGAGCAGTACGCACCGGTGCCGACCTGCCTTTTGACTCGCGGCCCTACAGCGATAAGAATTTTTTGCTGAAACTGCCTGCTCAATCAGCAGAACCGCAGATGTATTACCTGCGCATTCGTTCAACTTCCAAAACGAGTTTTCTGTCCTGTTTGCGCACCGAGCAGAAAATCACTGAACAAGGGCAGGCAGAATACGGAATGCTGGGGCTGTTTTATGGGGTGCTGCTCATTATGGTGGTGTATAACTTGTTCCTGTTTTTTTTCACCAGAGATTTATCGTATTTACGCTATGTGCTCTACGTGTTGAGCTGTAGCCTATTGTTTCTATCTGAAGACGGGCTGGGTTTTCAATATTTATGGTCGGCTTTTCCGAAGGTAAACCTGTTTATCACGTTGTGCTCGCCACCGCTACTGTTACTTACTTTTAGCTTGTATGTACGTTATTTTCTGGAACTTCCACAGCAAATGCCGCGCTTTAATTCCTGGATAAAGGGGGTGGTGTTTTGCAGCGTAGCCTTTTTGTTTCTCGATGCCGTGTGGTGGAAGTCGGGGCTGAGTTTCTGGCTGTATATGCTGCCCTACGGAATGCTGTTTCTTGCGGCGTTTCGCATGGCCCAACGAGGGTTTTCACCCGCCCGATTCATCCTGGTGGCTCACTCGTTTGTGTCGGTTAGTGTCTTGTTTTTGGTGTTGAGAAAGCTAGGCATCAGCACTTTCACCAATGCTTACACCGTGTATAGCATGAACACCACGTTCGTGCTCGAAGTGGTGGTGTTGTCTTATGCGTTAGGCGAAAAAATCAAGCGTATTCAGGATGCTACCATCAAGGCCCAGGGTAAGCTGGTGAAGCAGCTGCGTAAAAAGCACGTGGTGCAAGAGCAACTGGTGGAGCAGATGCGACAGAACGAGGATTTGAAAGACCAACTCAATCAGGAACTCGAAAGCCTGGTGACCCAACGCACCGAAGAGCTGCGGATGCAAGGCGAAACCATTGCTGGGCAAAACCGCAACTTATTGCAAGCTAATGCGTTGCTTGCACTTCAGTCGCAGGCTATCGAGAAGCTGAATGTGGGATTGCAACAAGACCTGCAACGCTCCCAGACAGCCAGGGTATTGTCGAAAGAGATAGATTTTGGCGAATTCAGCCAGCTGTACCCCGATAAGGATGCTTGCCTGGCCTACCTAGCGGAGTTGAAATGGGCCTCGGGTTACCAGTGTCGCAAGTGCGGGCACGATAAATTCTGCGAGGGCCGCGAGCCTTTTGCCCGGCGATGTACCAAATGTCGGTACGTAGAATCGGCTACTGCATACACCTTGCTGCAAAAGTGCAAATTTCCGATAGTCAAAGCTTTGTACGCGGTATTTCTGCTTTTTACGCACAAGGGGAACTACTCGGCCCTGGAATTCTCTCGTATGCTGGACCTGCGCCGTGCCACTTGCTGGAGCTTCAGCCAGAAGGTGGTGCAGGCAATGAGCCGGCAAGCAGTGCTAAAGCCTGTCGAAGAAGCCACTTGGACGCAACTGCTTTTGGACGCCACCGACAATGCCGACGCCGACGAGGAAGAAATCCATGAGGCGGAAGTGGCTTGATACTGTTCCGTTTTGCGGATTGACGAAAAAAAGTGGGCCAGAGTTCACTTTTTTTACGTGTTTTTTACCCGTGAGTCTGGTCAGTATCATTTACTACAAACGATTGCGGAGAGGCTGAAAAGCGTTAAAATAGTTGGTGTTTAAGCGTACAATTATGCGTGTGTACTAACCGAAAATCGGCTGTTAAGAGCTTTAGGGCCACTTTTTAGCTTTGATTTTTAGAAACCAAACCAATACCTTTGGATGTAGCCTTGGGTGAATGCCCGTGCAGCCACGGCGAAGTGCAGCACACAGGTTGCCAAATGTTAGCTCTCATCCCCAACTCCAGTCCCATAAGAATGCGCCTGACAATTGTCGGACTTGAGCACAGGACTTTTGTCACCGCTTTTCTGATACTATTATGAGTCGAACTCATTACGCTCAACTGGTGGGCCAACGCGCCACTGCGCTGGCTTTGCTAGGGCTCACTGCCTTTGCACCCCCGATGGTGCAAGCAAACTCAAGGGTACGGCACCCGGCTGTGCAGCCCGTAGCCGATGTGCCCGTGGCCGGCCGCATAACCGGGGCCGACGGCTCCGGCCTGCCCGGCGTAACGGTGCTTGTCCAGGGCACCACCAACGGCGCTACTACCAACGCCGACGGTAGCTTTGCGTTGCAAGCCCCGGTGGGCAGTACCTTAATTATTAGCTCAATTGGTTACGTAACCCGGCGGGTGGAAGTGCGTGATAGCGGCAACGATGCCCTTCGCATTGCTCTAGCTGAAGACCAACAGAAGCTGGCCGAAGTAGTAGT
>JANXUO010000176.1 GCA_025356245.1 Hymenobacter sp. | reverse complement strand
GCTTAGAAGTTGTTTGAGTTAATTTAGCTGAATGAAACAAGCAGCGGAACAGGCCACCCGGAAGCGGTATAGTTCGGATTTGCCGGCGCGGGACTGGCAGCAGTTGGCCCCGCTCTTGGTGGTGCGTCGGCGCGGCAAGTGGCCGCTGGTGGAAGTAGTGAACGCCATTTTGTACGTGCTCAAAAACGGGTGCGTGTGGCGGGACTTGCCGGGGGATTTACCGCCCTGGGGCACGGTGTACTGGTATTTCGCCAAGTGGGAAGCCGACGGCACGTGGCAGCGGGTGAGCACCTGCCTGAACGTGAGCGGCCGGGAACGGGCCGAAAAAAAGCCTGCCCCACGGCCGTCATCCTCGACACGCAAAGCGTGAAAAATGCGGCTACGGCCACCGGGGCCACGGTGGGCTTCGACGCGGGCAAGCTCGTCAAAGGCCGCAAGCGTTTGGTGCTGACCGACACGCTGGGCAACATCCTGGCCAGCCGGGTGTTGCCAGCCAATGCCGCCGATGGCCCGGCCGCCATCGCTTTCTGGGACGCGGTGGCCGCGCAGCACGACTTGCTGGGCCAGGTGCAGGTCGTGTTCGTCGACAGTTCGTTCAACGGCGTTTTTCGCGAGCACTTGGCCCACCGCTACGGCATCCGAGTGGAGAAACCAGTCCATGTGTTGGTCGAAAAAACCAATTTCTGCATTCATGCCTGGCGCTGGATTGTCGAGCGCACCTTTGCCTGGCTGAGCGCAAATCGCCGATTGTCCAAAGAATACGACCGAAGTTTGTCCCACGCCAACGCCTGGATTTGCGTGGCAAACATCAAACGAATTCTCAAATTCTGCTAACTCAAACAGCTTCTTAGAAATCAGCCCCCGGCTTACAGCCAGCTTGATGAGGGCGGCCGTGTTCTTGGCCTGGGTTTTGGCGATGATGTTTTGGCGGTGGGTTTCGATGGTGCGCTTGCTGGTGAAGAGCTTGTCGGCGATTTCGCCGTTGGTCAGGCCTTCGGCAATGAGCTTGAGCACTTCCAGCTCGCGGGCCGTGAGGTCGGCCCCGGAGTTGCCCTCGGCCGCCAGCTCCTCGGTGCCCGTGCGCTGGGCCACGGCTTTGTGGAGCATATTCAGGCCAATTTCGGTGCACAAAAACGGGTTGCCGGCCGCCACGGTGCGGATTGCGTGCGTGATTTCGCTGATGGCCGCGTTTTTGAGCACGTAGCCCAGCGCGCCGGCTTCCAGCATGCGGGCCACGTAGTTTTCGTGGTCGAGCATGGTGAGCACCAGTACGCGCACCTCCGGGAAGCGCAGGCGCAGCTCGGGCATGGTGGCAAAGCCGTCGAGCAAGGGCATCTGCACGTCCATCAGCACCACATCGGCGGGCGTGGTTTCGAGCAGGGCCAGCACCTCGGCCCCGTTGCTGGCCTCGCCCACCACCTCCAGGTCGGGTTCGGCAGAGAGAAGGGCCCGGATGCCATCCCGCAGGATGGTGTGGTCATCGGCAAGAATAAGTCTAGTCATGGCTGCGTAAGGAGATGGGACTGACCAAAACGGCCGCCGCCCCATAAAGTTGGGGCCTTGGGTTGTACGAAATTCGGGGCTACGTATTAGTACTAAATCGGTCGGACCAAACGTGCTTTTTGAAGGGATTTATACTGCTTTTGTTGCGCCGGCTATAGTTGAGCTTGAGAAAAACGGTAGTTTCGGGTTGCTTATTCCCGGCGAACCGATTTGTAGCCCGGAATTTGATACCTTTCAGCCGCCGCCCCTACCTTTTTCTGCGTTTATGATTCGTTTGCTACTTACCGACGGCGATGCACTCATCCGGGAAGGACTGCGCGTGGGGTTGGGAGCGGCCGTTAGCATGGAAATAGTGGGCGAAGCCGCCACGGGCGAGGAATTGCTGGCCCAGCTGCCCACGTTAAACCCGACGGTGGTGCTGTTCGACCTCGGCCTGCCCGGCCCCGATGCCTTCGCGGTGCTGGCTGCTTTGGGGGAGCAGTACCCTCATCTGCGCATCCTGGCCCGCGGCGAGCTCACCAACGGGCACTACGTGGCCCGAGCCTTCGATTTGGGCGCGCACGGCTACATTCTCAAAACCTCGCTGCTGCCGGAGCTGCTGCACAGCCTGGCCACGGTGGCGGCCGGCCGGCCCTTCCTGTGCTCGGCCCTGGGCCTGGCCTTGCTCAGCCGGCTCTACCTGGCCCGGCCCGTTGATGGCACCGCCGCCCGCTTGAGCCTGGGCCTGAGCAAGCGCGAAATGGAAGTGCTGAGCCTGGTAGCTGAAGGCCTCACCAATGCCCAAATCGCCCTGCGCCTGTTCACCAGCAAGCGCACCGTCGAAACCCACCGGCAAAACATCATGGAGAAAACCAAGACCCGCAACACTGCCGCCCTCATCAAGCTCGCCGCCCGCCAAGGCCTGCTGCCGGAGTAGCGGTGAATGAGTGAATGAGTGAATGAGTGAATGTGGATGGATGAAAATGTCCGCCATTTGCTCATTTACTCATTTACCGGTTCACCGCTCGCGCAGCGATAATAAACTCGGCCAGCTCGCGGAAGCAGCCGTGGCCGCCGGCGGTTTGGCAATGGAAATCGGCCACGGCGCGGGCGAAAGGGGTGGCATCGGCGGGGCAGGCCGAGAAACCGACCAGGCCCAGAATCTCCACGTCGTTGGTGTCATCGCCAATGAAGGCCACTTCTTCGGCCTTGAGACCGGTGCGGGCCAGAATTTCGTGCAGGCAGGCGGGCTTGTCCTTGATGCCCAGGTGCAGCTCCTCGATGCGGAGCTTGGCGGCGCGGGTGCGGACCGAGGGCGAGAGCTCGCCCGTCATGATGCCCGTTTGGATGCCGTGGTTGCGCAGGCGCTCCACGCCCATGCCGTCGCGGATGTTGAACCGCTTCATTTCTTCGCCCCGCTCGGAATAATACACCCCGCCATCGGTGAGCACGCCGTCGCAATCGGTGAGGACCAGACGAATGCGGCGGGCCCGGGCGAGGAGGTCAGATGATTTCATAATAACAGGAAAAAAAACGAATAAAGCAAGGGCGGCCAGAAGGCAAAACCGGCCTAGTAGGGCTAATAGGGCCGCAAGTTCGGCAAGGAATGCTGAAGTGAAAATTGTATCAAAAGTATAATTATACCGGACCATGTAACTTAGCACCGAGAATTGCTTTTACTTGTATCCTATGAAGAATACTTTGACTATCGCCGCAGTGGCCGTCGCTTTGCTGCCGATGGCCGCGCTGGCCCAGTCGCCTCACGACGCGGTGGTGGCAGCCGAAGCAGCCTTCGCGGCCCAGGCCACGCAGACCAGTACCGAAGCCGCATTTCTGGCCAACAGCTCTCCCACGGCCCTCATGACCGAAAACGGCAAGCTGGCCAACGCCCAGGAAGTGTGGCGCACGCGCCCCTCGCGCCCCGGCAGCAAGCTGACCTGGTACCCGGTGCTGGCCGATGCGGCGCAGTCGGGCGACA
>JANXUO010000165.1 GCA_025356245.1 Hymenobacter sp. | reverse complement strand
CCCAAAATCGAACACCCAAAGCCCAACAGACTTGAACCTGGGAGGTAACTGTTCCCGGCTACATTACCGACAGGTTAAGTAAGCGGTTGAAATACAACAATTCGGAAATGCCCCGGCGGGTGAAATCGACGTTTCAGGGCCGGAACTTTGTACCCGAATTCAACCCTCGATTTTATGCTTACTCGTAATTTTCTCGCATTGCTGGTCTTTCTGGTAGTGCTGGCCGGAGCGCAGCGTGCCACGGCCCAGGTAACGACTGCCTCGTTGATGGGCAAAGTGACGTCGGACAAAGCCGAAGACCTGATTGGGGTGACGGTGCAGGTGCTGCACGTGCCCACGGGCATTAAGCGCGGCACGGCCACCGACGTGGACGGCCGCTTCAATATACCGAACCTGGCGGCGGGTGGCCCCTACACCGTGCAGGTGAGCTACGTGGGCTACAAGGCCCAGAGCATCGGCGATGTATTTCTGACCCTGGGCAATAGCACCCGCCTCAACGTAACGCTGGCCACCGAAACCCAGGAGCTGAACGAGGTGGTGGTGCTGGGCAACACCCAAGCCGCCAAAACCGGGGCCGGCACTACGGTGGGCCGCGAGGCCATTCAGCAGCTGCCCACCATTTCGCGTAGCATTCAGGACTTTACCCGCCTCGACCCACGTAACTCGAACAACTCCTTCGCGGGCAGCTCATTTCGCTACAACAACATCACCCTCGACGGGGCCGTGAACAACGACGCCATCGGGTTTTCGCCATCGCTGGGCGGGGTGAGCGGCACCTCGGGGCTGCCGGGTGGCTCGGCCCGCGCCAACCCGATTTCGCTCGATGCCATCCAGGAAATTCAGGCCCAGGTGGCGCCCTTCGACGTGAAGCTGGGCAACTTCACGGGTGGCTCCATCAACGCCGTGACGCGCTCGGGCACCAACGATTTCCACGGCTCGGTGTACGGCTTTGGGCGCAACCAGAGCGTGACGGGCAAGAGCGTGGACGGCGCGGACAGCAAAATCGGCAGCGACTACCACGACTACCAGACCGGCTTCCGGGTGGGTGGGCCGCTCATCAAAAACCGCCTGTTTTTCTTCACCAACGCCGAGATTGCGCGGCGGCAGGAGCCGCTGTTTTACGGCGCGGGCCAGCCGGGCTCCAACGTGTCGGGCGAGCTGGCGACGGCCATCGCCAATAAGCTGCAAGCCACCTACAACTACAACGTGGGCGAAGCCGGCAGCTACACCATCAAGGCTAATTCGGACAAGCTGTTTGGGCGGCTCGATTTCAACCTCGACGACAAGACCAGCATTGCCGTGCGCCACAATTTTATTCAGTCGGTGGCCACCAACCTCGAACGCTCGCAGACGCTCTTCAAGTTTGGCTCGCAGGATTTCAACCAGAACAACGTGCAAAACTCGACGGTGTTGGAAGTGAAATCGAACTTTACCAACACCGTCTCCAACAACTTTATTGCCGGCTACACCAATATTCACGATTACCGCTCGTTGCTGGGCGGGCAGGCCTCGGTGTTTCCGGCGGTGCAGATTAATTCGGTGGGCCCCAACGGCCCCGGCTACCTCGGCAGCGGCCAGATTTTGCTCGGCTCCGACCGTGAGGCCAGTATTTTCAACACCCGCCAGAAGACGTTTGAAATTACCGACAACTTCACCCTCGTCAAGGGCGGGCACGCCCTCACGCTGGGCACGCACAACGAGTTTTACCGCATCGACTACGGCTTCATCAACTCTTGGAACGGGCGCATCGACTACGCCAACGTGACGGACTTTTTGAACGACCGGCCCAGCCGGGTGCGCGGCTCGTTGCGCAACGGCAACAACGGCGGCGACAACTCCTACGACTACAACTACAACACGCCCTCGGCGGCGTTCAAGGTCAACATGTTCAGCGCGTATTTGCAGGACGATTGGAACGTGACCGACCGCCTGAAGCTCACGCCCGGCGTGCGCTTCGACCTGGCCGTGGTGCCCGACAGGCCCGCTCTGAACCCGCTGGTGAACAACCCGGCCAACGACGCGGCCACCACCAACGCCACGTATTCACACACGGCCTGGACCGACTTCAACAACAGCTTTCTGGGGCAGGTGCAGTTTTCGCCGCGCCTGGGCTTCAACTACGACGCTAAGGGCGACGGCTCGGTGGTGCTGCGCGGCGGCTCGGGGGTGTTCACGGGGCGCATTCCGTTCGCCTGGCTGGGGTATGCGTTTTACAACAACGGGGTGAACTTCAACTCGGTGGACTACACCAACAATGCCCCGGCCCTGCCGGCGGGCAGCCCGCCCGGCACCCCGGCGCCGCCCCGCCCCAGCATCCTGCTCAATCAAAGCCCCAGCGCCATCTACAGCCAGCTGCCGGCCTCGGCCCAGAGCAAAACGGAGGTGAATCTGATTGACAACAACTTTAAGATGCCGCAGGTGTGGCGTTCGTCGCTGGCCCTGGACGTGAAGCTGCCCTACGGCCTGCGGGCTTCGGTGGAGGGCCTCTACACCAAGGTGCTGTATGATGTGAAGTTTGAAAACATCAACCTGAAAGACAACGTGGTGTACCTGGGCAGCGGCCCTACCCAAACGCCCCGCTACGTGGGCAGCGGCGACGGGCAGCGCGTGAACACGGGCTTCTCGAACGCCTTTTTGCTCACTAACACCACCCAAGGCTACCGCTACCAGCTCACCGGTTCGCTGGGCAAAACTTTCAGCAACTTCCTCGATGTGAGCGCCGCCTACACCTACGGGCAGAGCAAGGACATCAGCAACGGCATCCGCAACTCGCCCCAGAGCAACTGGGAATTGAACCCGGCCCTGAACGTGAACAACCCCGCCCTTGCCTACTCTAACTTCGACTTGCGGCACCGCGTGGTGGCCAGTATCAACCTGCACAAAACCTTCGCTCAGCGCTTTACGGGCTACTTTACCTCGGTGCTGACCTACGCCAGCGGCTCGCCCTTTACCTACACCTACAACAACTCGCCCTTCAACAACGGGCAGCAGGCGCTGGTGCAGCTGGCCTACGTGCCCGCCGATGCCAATGACATCCTGCTGGCCAACATCGCCAACGGCCCCACCGCCGACCAGCAGCGGGCCGCTCTCGATGCCTTCATCGGCAACGACGCCTACCTGAGCACCCGCCGCGGCCAGTACACCGAGCGCAACGCCGCCCGCACCCCCTGGAACAACCAGGCCGATGTGCGCCTCATGCTCGACGCCAAGCTCGGCAACCTGGAGCCCAACGCGGCGGGCATCACCGCCGCCGGCCACACCATCCAGATTTCGTTCGACATCATCAACGTCGGCAACCTGCTCAACAGCAGCTGGGGCCGCCAGTACTTCGTGCCCAACACCTTCAACTCGACGGCCAATTTCGGCCTCTCGCAAGTGGCCTGGGCCAACGCCGCCGGGGCCGTGCAAAGCGGCTTCGCCGCCGGCTCCTTCGACCAGCCGGTGTTCAACTTCACCGCCCCCAGCACCGCCCTGTATTCGGTTGACCAGCTGGCCTCGCGCTGGCAGGGGCAGTTGGGCGTGCGGTACTCGTTTTAACCCGCCGGGTTTTGGGTTGCGCGGGTCTTCTGACCTGCGCCATGCAGCCGCTGCATTATCTTGCACAAGCCCACCCTGTAAACTACCGTGTACACACAAGTGCGTGGGCAGGATTAATTTTGGGCCAATGGCACAATTTGGCGACCTTCGATTGGAAAAAAAAGTGCGGTTTTGCGGGCCGCGATTCAGCACCGGCACTGCCTGGTGGTGCGGCAACTGGCCCCGGACCGGGCCACGCAGGTGAGCTTCTACCGCCTGCTGGCCAACCCCGCCGTGACGGTGGAGGGGCTGCTCGACGCGCAAGCCGACGCCGACGGGCTGGGGGCCGCCACGGGCCACGTGCTGGCCCTGACCGACACGACGGCCCTGGACCTGCGCCGCCACGCCGGGCGGTTGCGGCCCGCTACGGCGGGGCCGGTGGGACCGGGGGGAACCGGCCTGGGGCTGTTCCTGCACCCCGTGCTGTGCCTGGCCGCCGACGACGACGACGCGCCCCAGCCAGTGCTGGGTATCAGCAGCTTGCAGCATTGGCACCGCCCCGCCGCCCCTGCCACTGGCAAGGACCGCGCCCGGCCGCTGGCCGAAAAGGAGTCGCACAAGTGGCTCGTGGCCGGGCAGCAGACGCGCCGGCGCCTGCCCCTGGCCGCCCGTATCACCCTCGTCGGCGACCGCGAGGGCGACGTGTACGAGGCCCTGGCCGGGCTCGTGGCCGAGGGGCTGGATTTCGTCGTGCGCAGCCGCGACGACCGCCGCCTGGCCGACCTGGCCGACCCAGTCGCCGACCGCTTGGTGGCCCGCCTGGCCGCCGGCCCGGAACAGGGCCGCTACGCCGTGCCCGTGGCCCGCACGGCGGCCACGGCCCCGCACCCGACGCGCGTGGCCACGCTGGCCGTGCGCTTCGCGCCCGTCGCCCTGCGCCGGCCCGCCCGCCTGCGCCCCGGACAGGCAGCGGCGCAACTGCCCTGCTGGGCCGTGGACGTGCGCGAAGTGGACCCGCCCGCCGGTGAGGCCCCCGTCCACTGGCGCCTGCTCACCACCCACGCCGTGGCCGACGCCGCCGACGCCCGGCGCATTGTTGGCTACTACGCCCGGCGCTGGTGGATTGAGCAACTCTTCCGCGTTCTCAAGCAGCAAGGCTTGCAGGTCGAAGCCTGTCAATTGGCGGACGGACAAGCCATTGTACGGCTCGCGACCCTGGCCCTGCCGGCGGCCCTGGCCGTGATGCAACTCGCCCTGGGCCGCCAGCAAGCGGCCCTGCAAACGGTGTTGGACGCGCCCGCGCTGGCCTGTCTGCGCCACCTGGCCCCCACCCTGGACGGGCGCACCGACAAGCAACGAAACCCCCACCCGCCCGACTCGCTGGCCTGGGTCAGTTGGTGCATCGCCCGACTCGGGGGCTGGAGCGGGCTGGCCAGCCAACGACCCCCAGGGGTCATTACACTCACGCATGGGTGGCAATACTTTCAACGACTATATGACGGCTGGAAACTGGCACGAGGAATTGTGTGTACACG
>JANXUO010000114.1 GCA_025356245.1 Hymenobacter sp. | reverse complement strand
TTTAAAACCTTTTTTATGACTGAAAAGGCTGGCGTATCAGCTGCGTCGTGAACACCGCCGCCAGCGCGGCCGTCTCCGTGCGCAGCCGCGAGGCCCCCAGCGTCACCGGCCGAATCCCTTTGCTCAAGGCCAATTCAATTTCCGTTGGCGTGAAATCACCCTCCGGCCCGATGAGCACGCAGCAGCCCGCCTCTGCGCCGGCCACCTGCGTCAGGGCCGTGCGCTCGCCCGCTTCCAGGTGTGCGATGAAAGTAATTTCGGGCACCACGCCCGCCACGAAAGCGCCGAAATCCTGCATCTCGTCCAGCTGCGGCAGCCATGCTTGGCCCGATTGCTTGAGCGCACTGATGGCAATTTTCTCCAGCCGCTCCAGTTTCAGCTCGCGGCGCTCGGAGCGGGCGCAGCGCAGGAAGCTGATGCGCTCGATGCCCACTTCCACGGCTTTTTCGACGAACCACTCCAGGCGGTCGAGGTTTTTGGTGGGGGCCACGGCCACGTGGGTGAGGTAGGGGCGGGGGGCGGTTTGTTCGGCAGAAGTGAGGTAAAGTGCGCAGGCTTTGGGGTTGGCATCCGCAACCTCGGCCCGGAAAGTGCCGCCCTTGCCGTTAATCAGCAGCACTTCCATGCGTTGCTGCAAGCGCAACACCCGTACGGCGTGCTTGCTTTCCTCTTCGGGCAGTGTGTAACCAATGGCGGCGGCGGTCAGGTCGGGGGCGAAGAAGGTGTAGGCCATGATGCGAAACTAGTGAATGCAGGGCATCAGGCGCTGGCGCGGTGTATCTTGGCGCGTCACGAAGCCCCCGTATGCCATGTCTGATTGGCTGTACCACTACCACTACAACCTGGGCCTCGATTTGAAGCAGCAAGGCGCGTTGCAACAATCGGCCAACCACCACGTCAAAGCTTTGGAGCGGGCCCCCGACTTGCCGTTTGCCAAGGCCTGGCACAACGCCGGGGCGGCCCTGCTGCGCGTGGACGAGGCCGTACGGGCGCGGCCGTACCTCGAAGAAGCCTTGCGTCGGTACGCTGCGGCCCAGGTCACCGGCCCACCACGAACGTTGGAAAGCCACAAATGCAGCACCGCTAAAATGCCGCGCCAGCAGTCTCTGGAATGGCCGTTTTCCCCCTCATGAGCCTCACGCCTTACCAAATCCGCCTCAACTCAACCGACCGTAAAATTCGCTTGGCCGCTTTCCGGGAGGCCGCCTTGTCGAATAATGGGCAACAGGTGCGGTTCCTCTTCAAGCACATCCGCCAGCATAAGGGCAAGCACGGCAACGACCTGGCGTTGCTCATAAAAACGATTGAAAAATTCGGGAGCAAAGCCGCAGGCACCGAGCTGATAGAGGAATTTGACTGGGCAAATGCCGTCGAAAAGAAGTTAATCGTTGGGGCGCTAGCCAAAATGAGCATATTTCACAACCCCAAACGCATACATCCCTTTGCCGAAAACTTATGGGCCTTGTTGTATTGCTGTTCCTCCGAGCAATTACGAAGCTACGTGGCCATGACACCCGCCGAGTTCGCCGAAGAACTGGCCTTCGCTTGGCGCACCACCAGCCACTGGCGCAGAAAATGATGCGTACCGCGCCGTCTGAGGATAAAAACCTGGCGCGGCAGTCAGCCCGTGTTCTCTTATTTTGCCACCAAAAACAACAAACGGCCCCGTCGGCTGCAACCGACGGGGCTTTTTGGTGAGTGAACTGCGTTGAAATCCTACGCTTCGACTGCCACGCGGGGCGCGCCGGCCAGGATTTCCTCATTGGCAAACTCGGCGTATTTCTTAAAGTTTTCGACAAACTTCTCTGCCAGGTCCGCCGCCGTTTTGTCATAGGCTTCCTTGTCGGCCCAGGTGTTGCGCGGGTCCAGGATTTCGGAGGGCACGCCGGGCACTGCGCCGGGCACCATCATGCCAAACACGGGGTGCTTGGTGAATTTCACCTCGTCGAGCTGTCCGTTGAGGGCGGCCGTAATCATAGCGCGGGTGTAGGGCAGCTTCATGCGCGAGCCGGTGCCGTAGCTGCCGCCCGTCCAGCCGGTGTTGACGAGCCACACGTTGATGTTGGGGTTTTCGTCCATCTTGCGGCCCAGCATCTCGGCGTACTTCGTGGGGTGCAGCGGCAGGAACACCGCGCCGAAGCAGGCCGAAAACGTGGTCTGCGGCTCGGTTACGCCCATTTCGGTGCCGGCCACCTTGGCCGTGTAGCCCGACATGAACAAATACATGGCGTGCGATTTGTCGAGCTTGCTGATGGGCGGAATCACGCCGAAGGCATCGGCCGTG
>JANXUO010000107.1 GCA_025356245.1 Hymenobacter sp. | reverse complement strand
CCACGAGCGCCTGAGCCAAACCTTGCAACAGCTGCATTTTGTCGTTTTTGCCTGTATTATGCTGGCCAGACACGTCAATAGTGCATAACAGGCTCTAGTGAAAACGGACAGTACGCTAAGGTAGGGGGTTTAGGAGGTTTTGTTCGAATTGGTGAGGGGAGCAGTAGCCGAGAGCCGAGTGCCGGCGGTCGAGGTTGAAGTAGGTGTCGAGGTAGTGAGCGACTTCGAGGCGGGCTTCTTGGAGGTTGGCAAAGGCGGTACCGGCGGGCAGCAGTTCGGTTTTGAGGGTGCTCCAGCCGGCTTCGGCCTGGGCGTTGTCGTAGGGATTACCGGGGCGGCTGTAGCTGGCCAGGGCCCCAGCTTCTGCGATGCGCTGGCGGCAGGCGTGGCTGGTGTACTGGCTGCCCCGGTCGGCGTGAATAATGAGGCCGGGCGCGGGTTGGCGCAACGTTAGGGCTTGTTCCAGGGCGCTCAACACCAGTTCGGTGGGCATCTGGTCGGCCAAGTGCCAGCCCACCACGCGCCGCGAGCAGGCGTCGCGCCAGGTGGCCAGGTAGCACCAGCGCCCGCCGACGAGCGGCAGGTAGGTGATGTCGCCCACCCAGACCCGGTCGGGGGCGCTGGGCGCGGGCTGGCCCAGCAGCCGGTTGGCGGCCACTACGGCCGCCGGGTCGGCCACGGTCGTGCGCGGGCGCTGGGAGCGGGTCGTCAGGGCGCGCAAGCCCTTGCCCCGCAGCTAGGTGCGCAGGGCGTAGCGGCCCACGGCGTGGCCTTCGGCCTGCAACTCGGCGCGCAGGCGGCGGGTGCCGTAGCGCCCGGCGTGGCGCGTGAAGGCCGCTTGGGCCGGGGCCTGCCAGGCCACCGCCGGGACGGGTTTGGCGCGCCGCCACTGGTAGTAGCCGCTTTTGCTCACGTTCAGGACCTGGCAGACCAGCGCCACAGCCCAAGGGTCGGTGCAGGCCGCAGTGAAGGCATAACGGCTCATGATTGAGGCGGTTGGGATAATGCGGCTAAAGCATTCCGATGGTCACGACTTTTTTTAAAATATCACGCTCCATTTCCACGCGCCGGAGTTCGGCCCGCAGCCGCTTGATTTCCTCGCGTTCGGCGCTGCTGGGCACGGCCTGCACCAGCGCCTGGCGTTGCCAGCTGCCGAGCAAGGCGGCCGAAATGCCTTGGGCACGGGCCACGTCGCTTTGCCGGGTGCCGGCCGCCACCTGGCGCACGCACTCGGCCTTGAAGGCGGGCGTGTATTTCCTGCGCGTGGCGGCAGGGATGCCAGACGCCTTTTTTTCTGCTTTTTCACTCATGACAGGGGAAAGTTAAGACACGTCCCTGTCCGTTTTACCTAGACCACCTCAGCCCGCGGGGCGCGCCTGTTGTACCTGCCGCCGTACTCGCCCGACTTTAATCCCATTGAACTCGCCTTCAGCAAGCTTAAAACCTGGCTGCGCACCGCTCAGGCCCGCACCCGCGAGGCCCTGGAAGCCGTGATTAAAACCGCCACCGACTGGATAACCGAACAAGACGCGAAAAACTGGTTTGACCATTGTGGCTGTCATGTACAGTAACCTGAGAACCGCTCTAAGTCTTTGAATCGGGTGGCTGTGTACTGACTGCCCTGGTCAGAGTGTACCACAAGCCTGGGCGAGGGCCGGCGCATGACCAGGGCACGGCGCAGATGGCGACACCCCCGCTAGTTTTTGCTGCCATAACAGAAAAATATACGTCCTTCTGCTGTCCGTCTTCTCTAGACCACCTCAGTTCTATGACCCAGTGTGGGACATGGGACGGGTACTGACGCCGAGAGGCGCATTACGTCCCAGACCTCTTATCCAACTCTTCCATTTTATTACAAAAAAGACGTAGTGCAAAAGCGCCCGCCTTTACACTACGTCAGTTCCAGTATCTTTGGTCTTCCAGGTCTTAAGCGCATGAGCAAGTTAAAGGTTAAAAATTTTGGGCCAATAACCACCGGCTATGCCGAAGACGGCGGCTTTTTGGACTTCCGTAAGGTGACGGTGTTCATTGGCAGCCAGGGTAGCGGCAAGAGCAGCGTAGCTAAACTCTTTACCACCATGAGTTGGCTGGAAAAGGCCCTATTTCAGGGACGCGTGACAGAGAAATTCGTCACCGGCTATAACCGCTTTGTGAAGCGATACTGCGCCTATATGAATCTGGAAAATTATTTCCGGGCAGAAACATACATTGAGTACCGAGGCAAGGCCGCTACGCTTATCTATCAGCACAAAAAGTTAACGGTAAATGTGCAATCGAACAGCCCCGGCTATCAGATTCCAAAAATCATGTACGTGCCGGCAGAGCGGAATTTTCTTAGCGCGGTGGACGAGCCTGACCGGTTGAAAGGATTGCCTAGCGCGTTGCTGGAATACTGGGAAGAGCTTCGCCAAGCCCAGCGCGAAATCGGCACGGAAGGCTGGCAGTTACCAATCGGGAATGTCCGGTTCGAGTACGATAAGTCGAACAGAATACCGTGGCTGAGCGGCAAAACAGGTGGCAAGCTCCCTTTTCGGCTGCGGCTATCAGAGACATCCAGCGGGTTTCAGTCGCTGGTACCTCTGTTGTTAGTATCTCGCTACCTAAGCCAGTCCATTGACAAAGAGCAGGATGCTTCCCGCAGTGAAATGAGTGCGGAAGAGCGGCGGCGCTTACGAGAGCAGGTCGATTTTATACTTAAATCGAAACTACCGTTGGTCGTGCAGCAGGAAGCCTTGGAATCGCTGACGGCCCGCTTTCGGCGCGAAGTGCTTCTGAACGTAGTCGAGGAACCCGAGCAAAACCTGTTTCCAACCTCCCAACGCGCTGTGCTCTACGAATTGCTGCGCTACGCAAATACTATAGCAGGCAGTGAGCTGGTTATCACCACGCATAGTCCGTATATTCTAAACTACCTTACTCTAGCTATCCAAGCCGAGGAGGTAAAGCAGTCTATACAAGCAGCCCCACACCACGCCAAACTTCGGCATCAGCTAGAGGCAATAGTACCCGCGGCCGCGACGCTGGCAGCCGAACAGGCCGTGGTGTATGCGCTTACCAACGCGGGCACCATTACGCGCCTGCCGATGGACGGCGGTATACCGTCGGATGATAACGACCTCAATAATGCGCTCGGAGAAGCCAACGCCAGCTTCTCCGACCTATTAGAAATCGAGCTAGCTGCTGACAATGCCTGATTTCTTCACCGGGCAATGCGAAAATGGACAGCCCTCCGACACGCTCGTTACCGAGCCACTATTTGGCATATGCGACGACGCTACCCAGCGGTATGAGCCCGCCTACGTCAGCACTGGCTTAGAGGCTCAGGCATCCTGGATTGCGCGGGTAGATAATAGTGCCGGATACGAGGTGATTTTCAAACCAGTGGATAATTGCATCCCCATTTTTAAGGGCAATGGCAAGAAGCAAAGCCGGTGCGATGGAATATTGCTTTATGCGTCGACTATCGTGTTCGTGGAATTAAAGGAACAAGTTGACCCTGGCAAAAAGTGGGCGTTTGAAGGGTCTGAGCAAGTCAAGCAGACCATCAAGGACTTTCGGGATTCGCATGATACGACCGGTAAGATGCTCTTCGCCTACGTAGCTAATCGTATCCAGCCGAATGCTCAACAGGCTCACTTTAGCATTGAAGCTGTTTAGAAAGTCGGCTTTTGGTTAATTTTTCGCAAAAAGATGACGGTGAAGGCGAGCCAATGCCAGGCCAACCAATTGCCGACGCTGGTTTCGTAGCGCACAAGCAAGGTTTTGAAGCCGTCGAGCCAGGCG
>JANXUO010000104.1 GCA_025356245.1 Hymenobacter sp. | reverse complement strand
CTACGACTGGGCCGAAGCCGTGCGCCTACTCCAACGCAACACCCGCCGCTACGCCAAACGGCAGCTCACGTGGCTGCGGCGCGATGCGGGGTATGAGTGGTTAAATTGTTGAATTATTTTATTGTTTAATTGCTGAATTATTGACCGTTCTGGTGCCGGCAGTTCCGAAATACGTCTCGCAGGGGGCGCAGTGCCATTCGGCGGCCGTACGAGCAACAATTCAGCAATTAAACCGACAATATCTCCACCATGCGAATAAAGCTCTGGTTGAGGGGCTTGCGCTTGTTGATGGTGTCGGTGAAAGGCGTGTACACCAGCTTGCGGTCCACGATGCCGGCCATGACGTTTTTCATGCCGTTCATCAGGCCCTCGACGGCGGCGATGCCGATTTGGGAGCCCAGTAGGCGGTCGGCCGCTGTGGGGGCGCCGCCGCGCTGAATGTGGCCGATGACGGTGACGCGGGTGTCGAGCTCGGGAATGGCGGCCTTCACTTTGGCGGCTACGGTGTGGGCGTTGCCCTCCTCGTCGCCCTCGGCTACGATGACAATGAAGGATGTTTTGTGGCGTTTCCAGCCCGTTTGCAGGGTTTCGATGGCTACTTCGACGCTCATCTGGGTTTCGGGCACCATCACGATTTCGGCCCCGCCGCCGATGGCGCACGGTACCGCAATGTAGCCCGAGTCGCGGCCCATGACCTCGATAAAAAAGCAGCGGTCGTGCGAGTCGGCCGTATCGCGGATTTTGTCGATGCACTCCAGGGCGGTGTTCACGGCCGTGTCGTAGCCGATGGTGTAGTCGGTGCCGTAGAGGTCGTTGTCGATGGTGCCGGGCGCGCCCACGGTCGGGATGCCAAATTCTTCCTCAAAAATCATGGCCCCGGTGAAGGTACCGTTGCCGCCAATAGCCACCAAGCCCTCAATGCCGTGGTTTACGAGCTGGTCGAATGCCTCCTGCCGGCCTTCTTTGGTCATAAAACGCTGCGAGCGGGCCGACTTGAGAATGGTGCCGCCCTTTTGCACGGTGTTGGACACCGAGGCCGAGTCGAGCTTCACAAACTCGCCCTTAATCATGCCCGAAAACCCGCGCATGATGCCGTACACTTCGATGCCGTGGTAGGTAGCGGTGCGCACCACGGCCCGTAAACAGGCGTTCATGCCGGGCGAGTCGCCGCCGCTGGTAAACACTGCGATTCTTTTCATTATCAGAGGATTGTCAAAAATATATTGGGTCATCAAGCACTGCGCGGGATTTACCAATGTACAAAGTTCGGCTATTACCTGCCAATAGAGTGAGACGGGCACAGCCGCAATCGGTTGCGGATAATTATCTTTTTTTAAATCTCTGCGTAGAATAGCTTGCATTCCGATTGCCGAGCTTGTACCTTAACGGCTCCATTCGGCCGAGGCCGGAGTGGCTATTCTCCTCACCCCCAAATTTCCTTGTTATGTTCGGTTTTTTCGAAAATGAGTCGGCCAAAAAAATCAAGAGCCACTTGCTCAACCTGGCGGCGCTAGCCAAGGCCGATGGCCACATCGATGCGCGGGAAATGTCTTTTATTCTGGCCGTAGGCAAGAAAAACGGCATCGACTCCTCAGAAGTGAAGGAGTTGATTTCGGGGGCTAAAGGAGCCAGCGCCGAGTTGCCAACTTCGGACTCGGAGCGCTTCGACCAGATTTACGACCTCGTAGAAATGATGCTGGCCGACGGCATTGTGGACGACAACGAGATGGATTTTTGCATCATGATGGCCGAAAAGCTGGGCTTCCGCCAGGCCATTGTGGGCGTGCTGGTGCGTAAAATATCGCAGGGCGTGAAGGATGGGGTGCCGCAGGGGCAGATTAAGGAAGAAAGCCTGAGCTTTCTGAATTACAACACCTTGCCTACCCACTAACCGCGCTGTGGCCAGCTCGGCTTTTGGCGGGCTGACTGTTGCCGTTGCCCAGTGAAAGCGAAATTCATAACGGCTAGAAATCCGCTTCCTGAAAAGGGGGCGGATTTTTGGCTTTACGGCAACATTGAACTGCTACGCAGCTGGCGGCAAGTTGCCCCGGCAGGCAGTAATTTGCTGCTTCGCCCCTGCCCACTGCCATGCCCGTTCAGCCCAATGCTAAGTTTCGCATCTACTCGTCGTCGGCCGGTTCCGGCAAAACCTACCAACTCACCAAGGAGTACCTGACGCTCGCGCTGGGCTCCGACGACCCGGCGTATTTCAAACGTATTCTGGCCATCACCTTCACCAACGACGCGGCCGGCGAGATGAAGGAGCGGATTTTGAGCACGTTGCGGCGCTTTGCTGCGCCGGTGGCGGACGGCAATCCGCCCGATGTTATGCTAGACGAAATAGCGGCGGCCGTAGGCGTAGGGGCCGATGCCATCCGGCGGCGGGCGGCGGCTACGTTCCGGTTGGTGCTCTACAACTACGCCGATTTTGCGGTCAGCACCATCGACTCGTTTGTGCAGCGCATTGCCACGGCTTTTGCCCGCGAGCTGGGCCTGCCCGCTGCCTTTGAGGTGGAGCTGGACACCGACATGCTGCTGGAAACGGCCGTGGCGGCGTTGCTCGACCAAATAAACCGCGACCCCGACAGCCGCCTGCTCTCGCAAACCGTGGCCGACTACGCCCTGAGCCAGGCCGACGAGGGCAAAAGCTGGAGCCGCCTGCCCGAAGAGCTGCTGAGCTTCGGCAAAAACCTGTTTTCGGAGAATGTTCACGATGCCGTGGAGCAACTGGGCAAGCTCTCGTTGGAAGATTTTCGGGGCTTTGACCGCGAAATCCGCACCCAGCGGGCCGAGATGGAGGCGGCCTTCGAGCAGTTGCGCGAGGTGGCCGTGCTGCGCCTGGCAGAAGCCGGCGCAACGGCCGACGACTTTTTCCAGGGCAAAAGCGGCATTTTTGGCTACGTGCAGCGCGGCACCGCCCTGCTCGACCCCGGCGCTGCGCCCAACAGCTACGTAACCAAAACCTTAACGGAAGACAAATGGTACAGCGGCAAAATTAAAACCGCCGCCGACCGCGCCCGTGTGGACAGCGTGACGGACGCGCTACGCACCCTGGCCGGGCAAATAGAGGCCCTGCGCGATAAATGGGTGGGGCCCTACACGTTGCTCACGGCCATGCAGCCGCGCCTGTTCCACGCCTCGCTGCTGAGCGAGCTGAATAAAGTGGTGGAACGCATCAGCCGCGACCAGAACCTGGTGCTGATTTCGGAGTTTAACCGCCGCATTGCCGAAGTGGTGCTGCACGAGCCGGTGCCTTTTTTGTACGAGCGCCTGGGCGACAAATACGAACACCTGCTGATTGACGAGTTTCAGGATACCAGCGAGCTGCAGTGGAACAACCTGCTGCCGCTGGTCGAAAATACCCTGGTGAACGGCTACGACAGCCTGGCCGTGGGCGACGCCAAGCAGGCTATTTACCGCTGGCGCGGCGGCGAGATGGAGCAGATTTTGCGCCTACACCAGCGCCAAACCGACAAGCTGGTGGCCCGCGCCCGCACCCCCGAGATGCAGGACATTCTGGCCCCGCGCTACCAAGCCATTGGGCCGTACATCCAGCCCGAAAGCCTCAACCAGAACTACCGCTCGGCCCGCGAAATCGTCGATTTCAACAACGCGCTGTTTGCCCACATCAGCGCACGCCACGCGGGCATGGGGCTGGTGGCCAGCATTTACGACGCGCATTTTGGGCAGCGGGTGCCCGGTAACCCGGCGGCGGGGCACGTCGAGATGGTATTCACCGAAGCCGACGCCCCGGCCCAGGTGTACCAGCCCGCCACCGGCAGCTACGCCCCCGCGCCGCTGCCCGGCTACCTGCCCGGCGCCACCTTGGGCTACGACGAAAGCACGGCCTTCCTGACCCTGGCGCTGGTGGAGCAGGCGCTGGCCGACGGCTACGCGCTGGCCGACGTGGCCGTGCTTTGCCGCACCCGCAAGGCCAGCAAGCTCATTGCCAAGTTTTTGAAGGAGCGCGGCTACCCCATTATTTCGGCCGACTCGCTGGCCTTGGAGTTTGCCGAGGTGGTGAACCTGCTGGTGGCCGTGTTTTGGGTGTTGCACCAGCCCGCCGACACCCTGAGCCGGGCCGAGGCGCTGCTCTTGTTCGACAAAGTGGTGCTGGGCCAGGCCCCTACCCCGGCCCGCGCCCGGCACCTGGCCGCCATTGCGAACCTAACCGACGGCACCTCGTTTTTTGACGAGCTGCGGGCCAGCGGCTTCGACGTGGAAGAAGCTGAAACCGGCAACCTGGGCCTCTACGAGCTGTCGGAACGGCTAATGCACTTGTTTGGGCTGCTGGGCCGCAACGGTGAGAGCGACTACCTGTTTCGTTTTCTGGATTACGTGCTCGATTACAGCCTGCGGCACGGCAACAACCTGGGTCAGTTTCTGGCCGAGTGGGCGCAGCGCAAGGGCCGCCTCAGCATCAATGCCCCGGCGGGGCGACCGGCCGTCACCATCACCACCGTCCACAAAGCCAAGGGCCTGGCCTACGGGGTGGTCATCGTACCGTTTGCCGACTGGACCCTGGAGCCTTACCGGGGCACCCTGCTCTGGGGCCGCCTGCCCGCCGAGGACCTGCCCTTGCCCAATCTGCCCGTAACGGTGGTGCCGCTCAGCAACAAGCTACAAGGCACCGCCCTGGCCGGCCAGTACGACGAGGAGCGCGAGAAAACCTTCCTCGAAGGGCTCAACACGCTCTACGTGGCCCTCACCCGCCCGCGCCACCGCCTCTACCTCCTCAGCAAGCGCCCCGACGAGCGCAAAACTACCAAAACCGACCCGCTGGCCCCCGCCGCCGCCCCGGCCGCCGCCGCCCGCACCGTGGCCGATTTGCTGCACGGCTACCTCCTCAGCCAAAACCAGTGGGACCCCGAAAAAATGGCCTTCGTACTGGCCCAGGGTGCGCCCGCCCAACAAAAAACTGACGGCCAGCAGCCAGTAGCCAACAGCTACGAATTAACCAACCTGGCGGCCGCACCCTGGGAAGAGCGGCTCAAGCTACGCCGCCACGCCCACAACGTCTTCGACTTTGATGAGCAGCAGCGCCTCAACGAGTGGAACCGCCGCCTGCACTACGCCCTGCGCCGCCTGCACACCGCCGCCGACGTGCCCCGCGTGGCCGCCCAGCTCGTGGCCGAGGGCTTGATGAGCAGCACCGAGCGCCCTGCCCTCGAAAAAGCCCTGGCCGCCGTGGTGGCCAATCCCCGCCTGGCCCCCTACTTTGCCCCTAACCTCAGCGTCGAAACCGAACGCGACTTGCTGATAGGCGGCGTGGCCCTGCGCGACTACAAACCCGACCGCGTGGTGTTTGACCGCAGCGGCCAGCAAGTCACGCTCCTCGATTTCAAGCTGCCCCCGCCCAACGAGAAACACGCCCGGCAGCTGCGCAGCTACGCCCGGCAATTCGAGCAGCTCGGCTACGCCGACGTGCGCGGACTGATTTATTACTTCGGCACGAACGAGGTAGTGGAGGCGTAAAGGGATATGTTGCCGCCCAGTGGTCGGGCGAATTCCGCGCAGCGGTTCGTCCGGCCACTGCCGTAGGCTGCCCCAGCAAGACATATGATTAGTGACCGAACTAACCGAAGTTCGGCGGAGTCAACCCCTTCGGGAAATTCGCCCGACCACGTCCCAGCTCAAGCTAAATTTTGTGCGAAATTGAATTATTCCGGCTTGGGAGGCGTCTGGGATGGTATGCGCACGACCACCCTGTTGGCCATTACTGCTCTGGTGAGCAGTGCCGGCCGCACCCTGGCTCAGAATACGCCGGAAGAAAGAAACCTTAACATTGACGCACCATTTGTGCGAAATATTCGCGCTGATAGCCCTGGGCAAACCATCAGTGCCCAGGTGTTACGCCCCGGCCGCTTCCAGGTTGAAACTGGCTTGCGCAGCTATCAGCCCAGTAGCGGGCTCGGCAGCCTCAGCACCGGGGCCCTGCTCCGAATAGGATTTTTCAATAGCATGGAGCTGCGGGTGAGCCAAGGCTACCAGCACCACGGGCCGGCTCCGGCTGCCGCCGCCGAGGGCCAGCCGCTGGCTGCTGGCACCGGGTGGCTGCCGGTGGTGGTAGGGGCCAAGTTCATGGCCTCGCCCAACTACGACACCCGCACCCAAGTGGCCGTCCTCGTCGAAAGCCCCGTGCCCAACACCGGTGCTCCGGGCCTGGCAACCACCAAGCTGGCCCCTGCTGCCCGCCTGCTGGTGAGCGAGCAGATTGGGGAGCGGTTTGGGCTGGAAGGCAACTTCGGCTTCAGCCAAAATGGCCTTACTGTGGCCGACATGGAGCGCGGGCCGTTTATGGGCTCGCTGGCGCTGAATGGCCCCATTGGCCCCAAAGCCGGTTTTTTTGTGGAGGCCTACGGCCACGGGCGCACGGCCCTGACCACCGGCGGCACTGCGGGCCTGTACTGGCGGCCAGCCCCGGTGTTGCGGTTCGACCTGAGCGCCGGGCGCGTAGCCAGCGGCTTATTGGCCGGCAGCACCACCGTGGGGGCGGGCCTTATTCTGAAGCTGGGGCGGTAGCCCCTGGCAGTACCTTTTGGAGCCGAAATTTTGTGCCGACTGCCCTGCTTGTGGGGTGGTCGGCGCTTTTTTTATAATCAACGTCGCCGGGCCATCCACCTGCTGCCCGGCCAGCTGTTTCAACGCCTTGGCAGCTGACCGCGTTAGAAAAATCTTTGCTTGCCCGCGGTCGTTCGTGTACAAATTTCGGTCGTTCACCAACTTATTTGTTGTTGTTGATGCAGTTACTCTAGCGTGGACTTGTGGCTAGTCAGCCAAGGTGCTATATTTGTGAGGCTGCCAAAGTTTCGTCGGCGTATGACATGTTTATGCTATTGCGCGGCCTTGGGGAAGCACCTAGCTTTGTCTTTTCTTAGCGCAGCCCTACCCGCGAGTTGCGCAAATCCTCTTTTTTTGACCTTATTATGAAACATTTTTCCGCATTTGGCCTGGCTACCGCGCTGGTGCTGCTGGGGGCCGCCGCTCAAGCCCAGGACGTGTACAACAGCGGGGCGCAAATTACGCTGCTTGGCGGGGCCAGTATTTACGTGCCCGGCAACCTCACCAATACAGCTGGCGGCACCATCAGCACGGCGGGCAGCACGGTACAGGTAAATGGCAACGTCGTCAACGATGCGGCCAGCACTTACACGCCGGGCACCGGCGGTACGCTGGAGGTAAAGGGAAACTTCACCAACACGGCTACCCTCACGCCAGGGGCCGGCACGGTGCTGCTCACCGGCACTGCCGCCCAGGCGCTCGACCTCAACGGGGCCAGCCTCTACAACCTAACGGTGAACAACACCGCCGCTGTGCCAGTGGTGAACGTGCCCAGCAACGTGACGGTGCAAAACCAGCTTACGCTCACCAACGGCATGGTGCGCACCTTGGCAACCAGCAAGGTAGCACTCGCCAACGCTGCCACCATCACCGGCGAGACCAACACCAAATTTGTGGCTGGTAACCTCGAAAAAACCATCTCCAGCGTGAGCGGAGCCAGTCCGGTCGATTTTGGCAACGGAGCCATCATCACGCCCAACAACAACCTAGGGCAGGTAGTAGTGACGCGCACCGCCAACCTCAACGCGACCGGCACGACGCCCGGCGCATTCTACAGCTACGGCACCGACGTGTCGGGCACCAAGAAAAGCATCGACCAGATTTGGACGATTGTGCCGGCCTCGCAGCCTGCCGCTGGCAACCCGGCCAGCATCACCCTCAACTGGTTTCAGGCCAACGACAACGGGGCCGCCAACTTTGCCCAGACCCGTGTGTGGAAACGTGCCGCGCCCGGCTCGCCCTGGCTGGCCCAGGGTGCTTATGTGAACGCCAACTCACGTAGCATCGTGGCCACCGCTACGTCGTTTTCGGACTGGACGGTTTCGAACTCGGCCAACCCCCTGCCGGTGGAGCTGCTCTCTTTTGGCGTAGCACGCGAAGGCGATGCCGCCCGCCTTACCTGGCGCACCGCCAGCGAGCGCAACAACCACCACTGGGACGTACAGGTTAGCACCGACGGCCGGGACTTCCGCAAGTTTGCCGAAGTAGCCGGCCAGGGCACCAAGCCCTCGCCCACCGACTATGTCCTAGCTGACCCCGCGCTGCTGCGCTACCGCGCCCAGGTGGTGTACTACCGCCTGCGCCAGGTCGATGCCGATGGCACCGAAGCTCTTTCGCCCGTGCAGTCGCTGGCCATCGATACCAAGGGCTTCGTAGCCACCGCCTTCCCCAACCCGGTTACGGCCGAGGGCACCCAGATTGAAATTCGCACCGCCATCGCCGGTGCTGGCCAGTTGGCGGTGTACGACGCCACCGGCCGCCTGCTCACCGGCGTAAAAACCGAGCTGCAAGCGGGCCTCAACCAAGTTGAGCTGCGCGAAGCTGGCAAGCTGGCTTCCGGGGTTTACTTCCTTTACGTAACGCAGGGCACCCAGCGCACGATGATTAAGCTGGTGCACGAGTAAAGCCTTGCCGTTACCGGCAACCACAAAAAACGGCCCGCTGCTTCGGCAGCGGGCCGTTTTTTTATTCAGTTGTAACTAGAGCCTGTTATGCACTATTGACGTGTCTGGCCAGCATAATACAGGCAAAAACGACAAAATGCAGCTGTTGCAAGGTTTGGCTCAGGCGCTCGTGG
>JANXUO010000080.1 GCA_025356245.1 Hymenobacter sp. | reverse complement strand
AATATGGCCCCATCTTCCGCCAGCAGCTTGTGCAGCAGCTTGAGGCGCGGGTACATCATGCACAGCCATTTGTCGTGACGCGAAAGGTCTTCGCCTTCCTTGCCCACCACCTGGCTGAGCCACTTCTTGATTTTGGGGTCGTTGACGTTGTCGGTGTACACCCAGCCCTCGTTGCCGGTATTGTAAGGCGGGTCGATGTAGATGCACTTCACCCGGCCCTCATACTGCGGCAGCAGGGCCTTCAGTGCTTCGAGGTTGTCGCCGTGGATAATCTGGTTGCCGCTGCCGGTGGGTTCGGCGGTTTGGGTGCCGTCGGCCAACGCGCCGTATTGGTGGTCGAGGAGGCGAAACGGAACGTCCTGGTGGTGGTTGATGACTTTGTCTTTACCAAGCCAGTGGAGGGTGGGCATGCGGGGGGTAGCAATAGGTGCGAGGACGAAGGTACGGAAGGTCAAAACCCCGAACTAATCAATATAAAGGGCGTCTCACGGGCGTTCAACTGTTAGCCTGATTCTCCGTGAGTAAACTACCTCAAGCATAGATGGTGCGCAGCTTTTGTTCCAAGCGCGCAGGAAGTGCATAGCCGTCGGCCGCTACTTGCTTTACTGCCATAAAAGGCTTCGGCTTACCGTGTATGGCCACGCCTAGTTCCTCTTCAATATCATTGTCAAACACCACAGACGAGCCGTAGGCAGCATTAATCTTGTCTTCGAGATGCTGAGAAACCTCATCGGCGCGAGTTAAATCCCGCGGCTTTTTTCCAGCTTGGTGGTCTTTGTCATAGACTACCACGTAGCGAATTTGAAAGCAGTTGAACAAGTGAATATAGCGTGTAAGGTCCTCTTTGCTACCTGCTTCAATGAAGCTGTACTCGTGCTTGAAAACGCCGAGCTTTTTGGCTAAGAAAGGGATGACTGCTTTTTCAGTTGGGCCTTCCACAATTATTACCTTTTTGGCAAAGAATGATTCGCTTCGTTCAGGGTTGATAAGCAATTGTAAGGCAAACAACCGACGCTCATCTTCCTGCTGATACAACTCCTCGTTGCACTGAACCACCGTCGTGCCTTCCACAAAGTCGTTTTTATGGACAATGACAATGGACTTGTGGTCTTCCAGATTCACAAAAGAGCTGGAATGGGTGGTTAAAAATACCTGATTGTCGGCCTGCGACAACTCTTTTAGCGAAGCAAATAGCTCCCGCTGGGCCTGTGGGTGTAAGAAAAGCTCCGGCTCTTCAAAAATGAAATAAGTAGAGTGCGACGCCCCCCGCTTGGGGCCATCTTCACCCGCCTCGGCGCGGCGCTTTTCCCGCTCTTCCCGGATGATGACGGCCCAGGCCTTGATGAGCGCAAACACCAGCGAGCGTTGCAGGCCGTTGCCTTTGCGGTCGATGTCGGTTCGGATGCCGTCGTGCACCAGTACCGACGTTTCCAGCTTCACGGCGTCTTCAACGTGCGGGGCCGTGAACTCAATTTCCAGCTTGGACTTCCAGGCTTGCAACTGGTCCCCAATCAGGTCTTCCAGGCGGGTCAGCTCCACGGGCCGGTCGATGTTGGGCGAGCCGTCGGGGTTGGTCCGGTTCATGGAGTTCACCAGGGCCGCCAGCGCCGCGCTGGCTTGTTGGTAAAGGGGATTGGTTTCCGAAATCTTGGTAGCAACCCGCGAGTACAGCTTGTTGAACATGGAGTTGCCCTTGACGGCCAGTTCCGAAGCCGCCACCGTCACGGCCGGGATGTACAGGATTTCGCCAAACATGCTTTGGCCGATACTCTTCGCCCCGAAGAAAGGGGTAGTTTCCAGTTGATAATCAAATGCCAAGGCAGCCCGGTTGGCTTCTACATAGGTAGCCAAGCTGGTTCGCAACTGTTCCTGGGACACTCTGCCGGCGGGCAATTGGTCGGCAAAAGGCAGCGTTTGGCGCTTTTCGATGGTGGTAAAGTTTGCCATGGCCTCCTCCCGCAGATTCTCGTCCGCGGGCAGCTCCAAGTACCCGCATAGGTCGGCGGTCCCGCCTCGGTGCCCGGTTTTGCGCATCTTAATTTCGCCCCCGGCCGTGACGTACTTCTGAAATTGGGTTTGGTCGAAGTCATCCAGGCAGCAAAAGGTTACTTCCACGTACAGTTCCGTCTCACAATCGTTAAAATCGTGCTCGGTGTGCTTGATTTCGCCGAAAAAGAACAGCAGCGCATTCAGAATATTGGATTTGCCGTTGTTGTTCTGCCCGATGAAGATGGTCAAATCCTGTAGTTCAAGACGCAGGCTCTTAATCGAGCGCCAATTGCTGATTTCTAAACATTGAATCTTCATGGCTACCGCACCTGCCGCGTGGGGTACGTGTCGCGAATGTGGTCGTTGAAGTACGACCCGTGCGAGCGGGCACCCATCAAGGCATTGTACACGGATTCTGGCACCCGGCTGTATTGGTAGATGCTGCCCGAATTGAATTCGACTTCCAACGTGCGGGTATCGGCCGCGTAGCCTATAGAAGATATGTTGCTGGAGCGTACACGTGTTCTTTCCATATGGGGTAGCTGCGGAGCAGGAGTATGGTTGAGAAGTGGGAGCAATAGTGTAAGAAGACCTTTCAGGCAGCCAAAATACAGCCAATGGGTCAGCCGACCCAGCAATGTCGCCAAGGCACAATTCAATCATTTGGTTATCAGCTACTGCGTTCCACCAAATTGGTGCCAGTGGCAAGGGCGGTTTCGCTAGGATAGCGACGTTCTGAGCAACGGCATGGCGCTGCCTCCATCGGGGGCGGCATGTTCAAGGGCTTGTTTTGCCAGATGCGGAACCGCGGCACGCCCGTTGGGTTGCTGTGCTTCCCAACGGTCCATCACCGCCTTAATCTGCGGTGGTTCCAAGGCTTGAAGCTGCAAGTCGCGCATGAAGAACCGGTTGGCCAACAGCACAACGTTTTCTGGGGTTGTCGGCACGCTGCCACGTAATTCCAGCAGCTTGCCCAAATACGCTGCCCGCTCTACCCGGAATAACTCTTTAGCCAGCGCGGGGTCTTGGGCAAGTAGTTGCCAGACTGCTTCCAACTGGCCTGTAGTGCGAAATCGCAGGCGGAATTTAGCGTGAACCATTTCCAGGTAATCCTGGCTTTTGTAGTGACGATGGGCTAGGTCGTCGAATGCTTTCAGCAGGGTCCAGTCGCTGCCTTCCAACGTAGCTAGAATGGCGTTGATGACCCGGCCAAGGTCTTCGTGCTGCTCCCAGGCGTGCTGGCGCTTGTAGCGCAGGTCGTGCTCTACTTCGTGCCAGCCTTCTGACAGAACCGTGCGGAATTGAACTTCGAGTGTTTGGTCAAGCAGCGGCAGACGCTGCAAGGCCAGACTTTGAGCGTGGAGGTCCTCCGGAAGGCGGTACACCACGTTGCAGCGAACCGGGCCGAATTTGTCGCGGGACAAGTCACTGACAGATTCCGAATCGTAGGCAAATAAATTGCCGACGACACGACGGGCCACGTCCACGTCGTCGGTAAAATAGACGACGACGCGAAGCCCATAGAAATCCTGCATCTTGGGGCCGTTAGGGCCATAAGGTTTTCCCTGCTCCTTCCGACTGGCAACCTTGGCTTTGACGGAATCGACGGATTTAACCCGACCGAATACTCGGCTTAATATGCCCAACTCATTCAGTTTGTTCTCGACCAAGCTCACCAACTGCTGTGAGATGTGCAGCTCATTTCGAGGGTCAATAAGGCGGTAAATCTGGTCCATGGTCGTTATTGGGTTTGCCGCCCGAGTAGCACAGCAATTTCACTCATGCGGGATTGGTTGAGCCGGGCTAGGCCTTTGTCAAAGTCGATAAAGCCTTTGCGTCGCAACGTCTTTATGGCTTGCGTCACATCCGGGTAGTCGCTCTTGGCATTGCCCCGGTACAAGCTCTCGACCTTCCTTACCATGCTGGCACGCAAGCTGCCCGGCTGCCAGAAATTGTTCAAAACGTCCTGTTCGAAAGCGTCCAACTCCTGCACCAGCGGCGGCTGTTCGGCATCGCCCTCAAAATGCTCGGCCTGGATGCGGACCAGTTGGCCGTGGGAATCGTCGCCTTGACAACCAAATACGTTCAGGGTGCCTTGTGGCTCGCCGTTCAGCGTGCAGTTATAAAACGAGCAGCTGATAAAGGACGCATTGACGAAGCGCCTAAGGTTGAGGATGACATCGGAAAAAGAGCACCCAATAAAGCTCGTGTCTTCGATGGCAAAGAATTCCCCTACGATGCCGCCTTTCACGTCTAAATCGGTCACCGCCGTGTGCCGCAACGGGCGCTGAAAAGAAGCGCGCAGGGCCAGGTCAATTCGGAGTTGGCTGTTGATGTCGAAAAGGTCCACGACCGGCACGGCTTTTTTCCACAGGTCAATCCGCCGCTCGCTGGGTTGGGCCGCGTAAGCCGTGGCAGCCACGTCCATGAACAGCTCTAGGTCCTTGGTTTCCTCCAGGTTTTTGGGGTTCTCGCAAATGTTGTCTCCCACCAACGTGCCCAGTACAAAGTCGTTGACAAAGCCCACTTGCTCGTCGTTGTTGTTGCGTCGGTCCAACAGGGCGTGGCTCGCCAGCTTGTCCGCGAGTTCATCAAGTGTCGGACGCTCTTCCCGGGCGTACTTAGCCCGCGCTAATTCAAGGGTGTTTTTGTGCTGGTCGATGATGCGCAACTGCACAAACTCGCGCGGCTCCGTGGTAAAGGTTTCGCGTAGCATGTCGGCCGCTAACGAGCGAAAAATGCTGAGTTGCTCGCTCACGGAGAGGGTCAATGCCTGCCGCGTTATTTCGCGTTCCAGCAGGGCTTCAAAATACCGGTTGACAATGTCGCCGGGTTTTTGGCAGAGGTCATAAAAGTCCTTGTCGCATAAGTTTCGCAGGAAGGCCAATAGCACGGGGTTGGCCAACTCGCCGATGGGCACGGCACAGCCTTCCAAGTGCGCTACCCGCTCGTCGCCCAACCAGTCCTGCAATGTTGGCTTCTCGAGCCGAATGCGGCAAACATTGATGTTGCCCAGCTTGCTGGTGCGCCAGGCCTCGAACTCCTGCTCCGTAAAAATGGCCGTGCGCCGGGTCGTAAGCAGAACTTTGGCGCTGCCTTTCAGAATCTCGGCGATGGTTTCGAGCATTGGCTCGGCTTCTTCAAAGGCGTCTTCGGCATTGGCGCGTCGGCTCAGCAACTCGTCAAAACCATCAATAATCAGGGGCACTCTTCCGCGTTGAATTTGCTCCTGGACGAGTTCATACCGCAGGCCCGGCAAACTCCGATTGATTTCATCGAGCAGCACGTAGCGGAAGATTTTCGCCTGCCGGTTCAGCGAAAGCTCCGTTAGAATGGGAACGTGCTTTTCAGGGCCATTTAAAAGCCTTTGCAGCACCTCGTAGGCCGTACAGGTTTTGCCGTACCCCGCCGCCGCCTCCAGAATGACCAAGGCCGGTTCCTCGCCTTTAAGCAAGGTGCATACGTGGTCAATAATGGACTCCTCGCCACCATTTGGCAAGTTGTCGGAAGTGAAGGGGCCCGAAACATAATGGTAGGCAGTTCCGCCCCAAGAGGTGCTAATGGCTCGCGCAAACCGGGTGTAGTCCTGCTTCAGTCGGACCCGGCTGCTATCGGCCGTAAAGAATCCCGTGAAAAGCTCAAGTTCCGCTTCGGCCAAATCGGCGTAGTGGCGTATCGTGCAGGCATACCCCGTTTGCTCCAGCACACCTTTAGCAGCCAATACTTCCGCTTCGGGCGTAAGGGCAATCACGTCGGCATTCAGAAAATAGCCGGTTCGTAGCGCAAATGCCAAAACGCCCTCGGTTCCCGTTTCGACAGGTTGAAAGCCGTATTTGCCGTACAGTGATTCTAGCTGCAATGAATTCATGCCCCTAAGTTAGCGCCCTGCTGCTGCGGTGCAGTTAAATTTGCAGAACCAGACCAATTTGCGGGCGACTAGAATTGCAAAATTGATTTTGTGACCTACCATTTCAATCGCACTCGTTGGATTTAAATATTTCAACCCCAAGTCCTCGCTGCAATGCTGCCCGCCGCTTACGAAAGCCAGAATACCGAATGGAAGGAATCGTGGCGCGACGAGTACCTCAAGTGGCTCTGCGGCTTTGCCAACGCGCAGGGCGGCACCCTCACCGTTGGGAAAAATGACCGGGGCCAGGTGGTGGGCCTTGCCAACAGCCGCCAGCTGCTGGAAGAAATTCCCAACAAGGTCCGCGACCTGCTGGGCATTCTTGTGGACGTGCACAGCCGCCAGGAGGGCGCGTTGACGTACCTGGAAATCGTAGTGGAGGCCTACCCGTACCCCATCAGCTACAAAGGCCAGTACCATTACCGCAGCGGCAGCACCAAGCAGGAACTCAAGGGCGCGGCCCTCGACAAGTTTCTCCTGCGCAAGCAGGGCAAGCACTGGGACGGTGTGCCCGTGCCCGGGGCCGACGTGGCCGCGCTGAGCACGCCGGCGTTGGAGCTGTTCCGCCAGCGCGCCCGCCGCAGTGGCCGCGTCGACGCCGACGTACTGCGCGATGCCGATAGCACCCTGTTGGAAAACCTGCACCTGGTGGAAGGCCGCTACCTGAAGCGGGCGGCGCTGCTGCTGTTTCACCCCACCCCGGAGCGGTTCGTGACCGGAGCCTACCTGAAAATCGGGCGCTTCGCCGCCGACGATGACCTGCGCTACCAGGACGAAGTACACGGCCCCTTGCTCGACCAGATTGAAAAAGGCTTGGACCTGCTGCTGACCAAATACCTGGCCGCTGGCATCCGCTACGAAGGCGCCCACCGCACGGAAGACCATGTGTTCCCCCAAGAGGCCCTGCGCGAGGCCTTGCTGAACGCCCTGGCCCACAAGGATTACAGTGGTGGCGCGCCCGTGCAGATAAGCGTGTACGACGACCGGGTAATTTTCTGGAACGACGGCCACCTGCCCGACCACTGGACGGTGGACACGCTGACCCAAAAGCACCCGTCCCGGCCCTTCAACCCCGACCTGGCCAACACCTTATTCCGCGCGGGCTACATTGAATCCTGGGGCCGGGGCACCCTCAAAATGAGGGCGGAGTGCCGCCGCTGCGCGCTGCCGATGCCCCGCTACACCTTCGAGGCGGGCGGCTGCACCGTCGAGTTTTTCAAGCACACCGAAGCCTCCCTGCGCCAGCAGGGCCTGCGCGACGAACTGGTTAAAATCGTCCTCGCCGTCCAGGCTTCGGGAGCGGTTACCAATTCCGCGGTGCAGCAGCTCGCGGGCGTGAGCAAGTCCACGGCCACCCGCTTCCTGAATGAGTTGGACCGCCTGGGCTTCCTGCAAAAGTCCGGCACTACCGGTGTGGGCACCGAGTACATGCTAAAGGGTTCATAAAGGGTTCACGCGTGCTCGCCGCAACGGTCGCCAACCGCCTCCGAACCGCCCTGCGTAGTCCCAGATGGCCGTTTGCGGGGAAATCGCGGTCGAGCCGGAAGGGTTCACCAAAGCTTCAATCGGCCGGGGTGGTAGTTAGGAACGCTGGGTGGAGAATCCCCCTTTTGGGTCCGTGTCGTACCGGCCTGAACCGGGCGCGATTGGTGGCGCACGGACCGAAACCGGCCGCGTTTACAGCGTGGGGGTTCCGGGGCTGTAAACGCGGGTCAAGCGCGGACGCAAGGCCAAGATTTCGGGGTTAGCATCGTTTAAGACCCGTTGCTTGGCCATGATGGGCGCCAGCAGTTCCTGGTCGGCCGGCGTCCACGGGCGCGAGCGGACGGGGGGCAAGTCGATGTCTCGGGGTTCGATGCCGAGTTGAAAAGGACGACGCTTGGAAGCCATGGGGATGGGGCGGGAGTTGCGAAACGGCGGCAGGAGCAGGGACTTTGCAACATCCCCAGTGCAAATTTAGCGCCTGTTTCTTCCCGCCGGCACCGATGCTCGGGACCGGCCGGGGCCGGGGGTTGGGCATGTGCGTTTGGGTTGCCGGGCGTGTTTCACAAGTTATAAACGTTCGTTCACAGTGTGTAAAAGACAGTGTATAAAAAGCGGTGGCTGTTTAAAGCACCGTTATTTTAAACTGCCTCAATCATCCAGCCGCACACAAAGAAGCCGGACCGCTTACCAGGCAGTCCGGCTCCATTGCGCATGGGTAACCCGTGGTTTAACCTACCGACGCATCGCCACTGCTTTATCGGGCCCCGTGTCCAGGCTTTTCAGGTAGGCAACCAGCGCCGTTCGCTCCTTCGCGCTGACCACGTAAAACGGATGGGGGGCACCTTTGCCGCGATTGGGGCTGAGCAGGGCGTCCAGGCTGGGCACGGAGTTATCGTGCAGGAACACCGGTTTGCGGGCCAGGTCGAGCAGCAGCGGCAGGGCGTTGCCGCGAATGCCGCCGCCGGGGCTGGCGTCCACCACAATCATTTTGTCGTCGAACGTGCCCGGGGCGTTCTGAATGGGGCTCAGCGGGGCCTGGCGCTGGGCCAGGACCTTGGGCTTGTAGTCGGGGTAAATCTGATTCATCGGAATCAGTTTGGTCATCACCGGCTTGCCCTGGTCGGTGTTGTGGCAATTCGTGCA
>JANXUO010000056.1 GCA_025356245.1 Hymenobacter sp. | reverse complement strand
TCACCAAGATACCTCCTTGCCCCACCAAGAAGCCTCCTTGCCCCACCAAGACACCTCCTTGTTTCACCAAGACACCTCCTTGTTTCACCAAGACACCTCCTTGCCATGCGAAGAAGCCCCCTTGCCCCACCAGCAAGTGCGCGCTTTCGGAGTTGTAGTCCGAAAGTGGCCCTGCCGGGGAGTTGTACTCCCCAATCGTTGAACGATTTTGGCCCGGGAAGCGGAGTACAACTCCGCAGCAAGCGGCTTTCGGAGTGCAACTCCGAAAGAGCAGTGCGGCATGAGGGCGGTTTTCAAACCTGCCCTAATACTGCCCAAGCGACAGCAGCACCAGCGTGCAGGCTTCCTCCGTAAAAATGCCCGCCGCCTGCGCCAGCGCTTCCAGTTCCGGGTTTTCGGCCCCGGGGTTGAAGAGGATGCGCCGCGGCTTCAGCCCCAGAATGTAGTCGTACCAGCCCGGCTGGTTGTTGGCACCCAGGTAGAGCGTCACGGTGTCCACGTTGGCCACGGCGGGGCGGTCGGTGCGGATGGACAGGCCGGCTACTTCGCCCGTGCGAATGCCCACCGGCACCACCTCGTGCCCCGCACGGAGCAGCCGATGCACGGCCTGGTACGAAACGCGGGCGGGATTATCAGAAGCAGCGAGAACAAGAGTGACCATAGATTCAACGGATTTTAACGAGTTAAACAGATTTTGTGGGGTGCCGGCCGCAGGTCAGACCACCAAAACAAGCAACAAGCAACAAACACCTCACCCCGCCACGGCTTCGGCCACGCGCTCGCCGTCCATGGCCGCGCTCACGATGCCGCCGGCGTAGCCCGCGCCCTCGCCGCAGGGGTAGAGGCCGGCAATGGTGGGGTGTTGCAGGGTGGCCGCGTCGCGCGGGATGCGCACCGGTGCCGACGTGCGGCTCTCGACGCCCACAATCTGGGCGGCGTTCGTGGCGAAGCCGGGAATTTTGCGGCCAAACGCCCGGAAGCCCTGGCGCAGGCGCTCGGCCAGGGCGGGGCCGAGGATGTCGTCCATCCGCACCGACACCAGGCCGGGTTGGTACGACGTTTCGAGCAGCTCGGGCGAGCGTTGGTTCTGGAGGAAATCGGCCAGGCGCTGGGCGGGGGCGCGCTGCGTGCCGCCGGCCGCCTGGCAGGCCCGCTGCTCCACGGCCTGCTGGAAGCGCAGGCCGGCCAGCGGGCCGTACTGGGCCAGGTCGAGGTCGGCCAGCTCCACGGCGGCCACAATGCCCGAGTTGGCAAAGCGCGAGTCGCGGCGGCTGGGGCTCATGCCGTTCACCACCACCTCGCCGGGGGCCGTGGCGGCCGGCACAATGAAGCCGCCGGGGCACATACAAAACGAAAACACGCCCCGCTGCGCACCCCCCACCTCGGTTTGCTGCACCAGCGAATAGGAGGCCGCCGGCAGCAGGCCGCGGTCGGCCAGCCGGTACTGGGCGCGGTCAATCAGGGCCTGCTCGTGCTCCACGCGCACGCCCAGGGCAAAGGGTTTGGCCTCAATGAGCACCCCGCGCCGGTGCAGCAGCTCGTAAATGTCGCGGGCCGAGTGGCCGGTGGCCAGGATGGTGGCCTCGGCCTCCAGCACCTCGCCGCTGTGGGTGACGACCCCGCGCAGGCGGCCGTTTTCGAGCACCAAATCGTCCACCCGCGTCTCAAACCGCACCTCGCCGCCGGCGGCAACGATGGCCTCGCGCAGGGCCTGCACCACGGCCGGCAGCTTGTTGGTACCGATGTGCGGGTGGGCGTCCACCAAAATGTCGGGCGTGGCCCCGTGCTGCACCAGGCGGCGCAGCACCCGGCCCACGTCGCCGCGCTTGGTGGCGCGGGTATATAGCTTGCCGTCGGAGTACGTGCCCGCCCCGCCCTCGCCGAAGCAGTAGTTCGAGTCGGGGTTCACCACGTGGTCCTGGTTGATGGCGGCAAGGTCGCGGCGGCGGGCGCGCACGTCCTTGCCGCGTTCCAGCACAATGGGTTTCAGGCCCAGCTCGATGCAGCGCAGGGCCGCAAATAGGCCCGCCGGGCCGGCGCCCACCACCAGCACCCGGCGCGGGGCCTGGGCCACGTTGGGGTAGGTAAACCACGGCCCAAACAGCGCGGCCGGGGCGCGTTCGCGGTAGATGTCGGCCCGCAGGCGCACCAGCGGCTGCCGCCCGCGGGCATCCACCGAGCTGCGCTTGAGGTGCACAAAATCGGCCTCGCCGGGGCGCAGGCCGGCGGCGGCCAGCAGGGCCTCGTAGCGGGCCAGCTCGTCGTACGCCACCTCGGGCGGCAGCAGCAATTCAATTTCCTGGGGCATGGGCGGGGCGGGGAGGAAGGTGGTTATCCTTCAAAAGGAAAGCACAAAGGTCGGAATTTCGCGGTACAATCCTCGTACCCCCCGACCTTTGTGGCCATGCCCGCCTCCCGCCTCCGCTCCATCCTTTCCGGCTCCATCGGCAACCTCGTCGAGTGGTACGACTGGTACGCCTACTCGGCCTTTGCGCTGTACTTCGCCCCGGTTTTCTTCCCCCAAAGCAGCCCCACGGCGCAGCTGCTCAACACGGCTGCCATTTTCGCGGTGGGTTTCCTGATGCGGCCCTTGGGCGCGGCCCTGCTCGGTGCCTACGCCGACCGCCACGGCCGCCGGGCCGCCCTGCTGCGGTCGGTGCAGCTCATGGCGGGCGGCTCGCTGCTCATTGCCGTGGCCCCCGGCTACGCCACGCTGGGCGTGCTGGCCCCCGTCCTGCTGCTGCTGGCCCGCCTGCTGCAAGGCCTCAGCGTGGGCGGCGAGTACGGCACCTCGGCCACCTACCTCTCCGAGATGGCCGGCACCGGGCACCGGGGCTTCTGGTCCAGCTTTCAGTACCTCACCCTGATGGGCGGGCAACTGCTGGCGCTGCTCGTGCAGCTGGGGTTGCAGCAGCTGCTCAGCCCCACCGAGCTGGCCGCCTGGGGCTGGCGGGTGCCGTTCGTGATAGGGGCGGGGGCCGCCCTAGCGGCCCTCTACCTGCGCGGCCAAATGGGCGAAACCGAAGCCTTCACCCACGAAATGCAGGCCGAAAGTCAAGCCGAAAACCAGACGCCAAGCACCCAGCACCCGGCACCAGGCACTAAAAAACCCAGTCAGATGGCCCTGCTGCGCCGCTACCCGCGCGAAGTCCTCACCGTGGTGGGCCTCACGCTGGGCGGCACCCTGGCCTTCTACACCTTCACCACCTACGCCCAAAAATTTCTGGTGAACACCGCCGGATTCGCCAAGGAGCAGGCCACGCTCATCTCGTTCGGAGCGATGGCCGTGGCCCTGCTGTTTCAGCCGCTGCTGGGCGCTGTTTCCGATAAAATCGGCCGGCGGCCGGTGCTCTTGTTCTTCGGCCTCGGGGCCACGCTGGGCACGGTGCCGCTGCTGCGCCTGCTGGCCCACACGCACGATGCCGCCACCGCCACGGGCCTGCTCATTGCGGCGCTGTTCGTCGTCAGCGGTTACACCAGCATCAGCGCCGTGGTCAAGGCCGAACTGTTCCCGACCCACATCCGGGCGCTGGGCGTGGGCCTGCCCTTCGCCCTCACCGTCGCCATCTTCGGCGGTACGGCCGAGTACGTGGCCCTTTTCGCCAAAAGCCACGGCGTCGAGGAATGGTTTTACTGGTACGTCACGGGCTGCGCCTTCCTCTCGCTGCTGGTGTACTGGCGCATGGGCGAAACGGAGGGCGGAATGGAAACAAAGGGGAATGCAGGTCAGATACCCGTCTGACGCACCAAATCAAACAGCAGCCCATCGTTGATATTGGCCTGCTCCGACTTGTCGTAGATGGAAAGCATCACCAGCCGCTCTGCCACCAGGGCTACGCAGGTCACCACCCGGGCACCACCCGATTTGCCGCGACCTTTACTTTTAATGGCCAATCGAATTTTATAGCAATTGTTGCCCATCGCGGTTCCCTGCGTAGGGTTTTCCAGCAAGTCGGCCATCAATGCTTGCAACTCGTGCTTCAAAGAAGGGTACTTCTTTTGCAACGGCTTCAACTCGCGGATAAAGTTGGGCAGCGTTTCAATCTTCCAACTCATCGAGCACATCTTGAAGAGGTCGGGTTTGCAACTTGCCCTCCTGCATGAGTTTTAATTCTCTGAATCCTTGCGCTACGTTGTCGTATATGCGTTGCGCTTCAGGATTAAGCTTCGGCTCGTCCTGCACCTGCACGAACGGCAGCGACTTGAGCAGTTTCAACACAAAGCGGTACTGACTGCCCGGAACTTCCAGCGAAATATGTTTGGTCGTCATCGTACAAAAATAATGAGTTTGGTTGCTCAACCGAAAAAGGCAGTGCTCAGTTCGGTACGTTACCGCCCCTTAAACGCCGGCTTCCGCTTTTCTACAAAGGCTGCCATGCCCTCCTTTTGGTCTTCCGAGGCAAACGTAAGGTAAAAATTCTTGCGCTCGAAATGCAGCCCTTCATCCAAGTGCGTTTCAAAGGCTCGGTTCACCGACTCTTTGGCCAGGCGGGCCACTACGGGGCTCATGGCGGCAATTTTGGCCGCCAGCCGGTAGGCTTCTTCCAGGTATTGGCCCACGGGCACCACGCGGTTCACCAGCCCGGCCGCCAGGGCTTCGTGGGCCGAGATGAACTCGCCGGTGAGGACCATTTCCATGGCCCGCGCCTTGCCCACGGCGCGGGTGAGGCGCTGGGTACCACCCGCCCCCGGCATGGTGCCGATGCGGATTTCAGGCTGCCCAAACTGCGCCGTTTCCGAGGCCACAATCATGTCGCAGGTCATGGTCAGCTCGCAGCCTCCGCCCAGCGCGAAGCCCGACACTGCCGCAATCAGCGGCTTCTTGAACTTGCGAATGGCGTCCCAGGTCGAAAACTGGTCGGTGATGAGCATGTCAATGGCCGTTTTGCCCGCCATCTGCTTGATGTCGGCCCCGGCGGCAAACGCCCGCTCGTTGCCGGTGACGACGACGACGCGCACGGCCTCGTCCTCGTCTAACTCCTTGAGCGCATCCCGGATTTCGCCCATCAATTGCAAATTGAGGGCATTCAATTCCTTAGGCCGGTTAAGTTGAATAAGGGCCACGCCGGGCCGGGCTTGCGGGGTAACGAGAATGAATTCCATTTTTTGCTTAAACAGGAAGGTTGGGAGGGAGGTAGTTGTCTATGAATTTAATTTCTGTTTTCGACTCAATAGTTCCTGCAAAAACCCAGGAATCAATCGGTACGCCAAAGTCTTCCAAAGCTACTTGCCTACAAGCATCAATGTTTTCGGAAAGGAAGTCAAACAGTACGTTTTCACCCTCAAATACATAGAGGTAAGCCCCCACAAGGGGCAAGTCTTCTTCAATTTCAAAGCGCAGGCCCTCGTGTTCCGCCTTGAAAACCTTGAATTGCATTTTCATGCGCACACCGCCTGAAACGTGCCCCGCGTCCGCTGCTCCAGCAGCACCTGACGCCCGCTAATGATACTGATGATACTGGCACCATCATAATTCTTAACAGTGAATAGGAACAGCCCCGAATTATAATGCACCCGAAATTGCTCCCGCATTAATCCCAATAATTTATTCACCCGCCGCTCCGAATAATCGGCGCAAATGGAAAAGGAAAGCGCCGAATTCTGCATCAAATTAATCTTGAGCTTGGCCTGCGCCAGGGCTTCAAAAATAACTGCTAGGTTTTCTTCCGAGATAAACGCAAAATCCTTGCTCTCGAAGGAAATCAGGCATTGTTCGGTTTTGCGAATAAAAGCCGGGGCCAGCGGCGGGTGCTGGCAGTCGTGGATGAGCGTGCCGGGGGCCGCCGCGTCCAAAAACGACTTTACGCGCAGCGGAATGGCGCGGTCAGCAAGCGGTTTCAGTGTTTTGGGGTGGATGACGCTGGCCCCGTAGAAGGCCATTTCGATGGTTTCGGCGTAGCTGATTTCGGGATAGAGTACCGTATCGGCGAATATTTTAGGGTCGGCGTTGAGCAGGCCGGGTACGTCTTTCCAAATCGTCACGCTTTCGGCCCGCAGGCAGTAGGCGAAGATGGCGGCCGTGTAGTCGGAGCCCTCGCGGCCCAGGGTGGTGGTAGCCCCGGCTGCCGTGCCGCCTAAAAAGCCCTGCGTTACCACCACGCCGGTAGCCAGCCGCCCCGGCAGCGCGGCCTGAATGCGGCGCTCGGTCACGGGCCAGTCCACGCGGCCCTCGCGCCAGGTCTCGTCGGTGCGGATGAGCGGGCGGCAATCAAGCCACTGCGCGCCCAGAAAATCGGCCACGATGCGCGTGGCCAGCAGCTCCCCAAAGCTAATGATTTGGTCGTACTGTTGGTCGTAGTCGGCCTCGGCGGCCACGGTGGCGAGCTGCTCGGCCAGAGCGGCCAGCAAATTTTCCACTTCGGCTAGGCTGCTGCCGAGGGCCGTGGCTACGGTGCGATGAAAATCGCCCAGCTCGGCCAGGGCTGGGGCATGGGCCAGCCCGGCGTAAGCGTTTTGAAACAAGGCTTCGAGGGCGTTGGTGGTTTTGCCCATGGCCGAGACCACAATAAGCAGGGGGCGGCCCGCTGCTGTGGCCTGTACTACCTGCGCCAGGTTGCGGATAGCCGCCGCGTCGCGCACCGAGGCGCCGCCAAATTTGTAAACCTGTAGGTGTTGCACTGCATCCATAAGCCTCAAAAGTAGCGGCTGGCGCGGTTATCGGTCCCCACGCACGTAGCTTTGTGCCCCGTTCCCGCCCCACCGTTTTGCCCCATGAACCACGATAAACTGGCCCTGCCCGTCGGCACCACCCTCGACCGCTTCATTATGCGGAAGCAGGAAGATTTCCCTTACGCCACTGGCGAGCTTTCGCAGCTGCTGCGCGACATAGCCCTGGCCACCAAGATTGTAAACCGCGAAATCAACCGCTCGGGCCTCATCGACATTGCCGGGGCCTACGGCAACCGCAACGTGCAAGGCGAAGACCAGCAGAAGCTCGACGTCATCGCCAACATCCGCTTCATTCGCGCCCTGCGCAACGGCGGCGAGGTCTGCACCATCATCAGTGAGGAGGACGACGAGCTCATCCAGACCGGCAACCCCCAAGGCAAATACGTGGTGGCCATCGACCCGCTTGATGGGTCGAGCAACATCGACGTGAACGTGTCCATCGGCACCATTTTCAGCGTCTATCGTCGGGTGTCGCCCACCGGCCGTGAGGGCACTATCGCCGACTGTCTGCAGCCCGGCACCCACCAGGTAGCGGCGGGCTACGTCATTTACGGCTCCAGCACGATGCTGGTGTACACCACCGGCAACGGCGTCAACGGCTTCACCTACGAGCCCAGCCTGGGCGAATTTTTCCTCTCGCACCCCGACATCACCACCCCCGCCACCGGGGCTATCTATTCCATCAACGAAGGCATTTCCGACTCGTTTTCGCCCGGTGTGGCTGCTTTTGTCAAGCAATGCAAGGCTGATTCTTTCTCGGCCCGCTACATCGGCTCGCTCGTGGCCGATTTTCACCGCAACCTCCTCAAAGGCGGCATCTATATTTACCCCGCCACGGCCAAAAACGCCAATGGTAAGCTGCGCCTCATGTACGAGTGCAACCCCTTGGCGTTCATCGTGGAGCAGGCCGGCGGCCGCAGCTCCAACGGCCACCGCCGCACCATGGAAATTGAGCCCAAAACCCACCACGAGCGCTGCCCCGTCTTCATCGGCAGCAAAGAATTGGTGTTGCAAGCCGAAGCCGCACTGGCTGGCGAAGAGGAAAAATAAGCGGACGGTGTTTAGTCCACAGGATTTAAGTGAAAAGGCCGATTCCTCTCTGGAATCGGCCTTTTCATTTAAATCCCAAAGCTTACTCGGCCTTTTTCTGGCTTTTTTTAGCGGGAGCGGCTGCCTCAGGGTTGCCCGCACCCTCGGCCGCGTCGCTGGTTTCGAGGGCATCGATTGCGCCCCCGGTGCTCAGCGGAGCAGCCTCCTTTTTGACGGATTTTTTCTTGGGCTTGGTTTCGTCTTCGACAACAGATTCGCCGTTTTCAGCCGCTGGCGCGGTGGTTGCGGGGATTGCGGCTGCCTCGGTGTAAGGCACCTGCTTACTCACGATGCCGTACCAATGGGCCAGCTTTTTGATGTCGGACAGATAGACGCGCTCGCGGTCGTATTCCGGCAGCGCCTTTTCCATGAATGCCGTCAGCTCTGCTTCGCTCGATTTGTTTGTCACGGCAAAAGCGTCGCCGTGCGTGACCCGAATGCGGTCAAAGGCCTCGTCCAAGGGCACGTTTACGTCGTAGTCGGTGGTGTAAATCGAGATTTCCGACAGCAGCGACACTTTGTTGCGGGCCGGGGCCATGCTGCGGGCGTGTTGGTCGTCCAGCGTTTCGACCAGCACCCCGTGGCGGGCGGCTTTCAGCAAGCGGTACAAGCCCGGCATTCCGCTAATTGCCGCCAGTTCTTTCAGTTCGTAAGGCATTCTTCTTTTTCAGTGAGTGAATGAGTAGATGAGTGAAGGAGTGATTGTGAAAATGAGGTTGTTTTGAGGCAATGACTGAGGGCGTGCGCCGGGTAAGGCAACGTATTGCAACCGGTGCCGCAATTCACTCACTCACACATTCACTCTTTCACTCATTGGCCCTGAAGGGCATTCGAGCCCGTCACCCCCAACTTGAAATCGATGGGCAGGCTGGTGAGGATGGGGTACTCGGGGTTTTTGAATTTCAGCAGGCGGGCCACGCGCAGGGCTTCTTCGCCGGTGCCGCCGCCTACTTGCTTCACCAGCTTCACGCCGCTCATGGTGCCGTCGGGGTTCAGGGTGAAGCTGATGATGCAGCGTCCCTGAATGCGGTTGCGCTTGGCCAGCAGCGGGTACTTAATTTCCTTGTTAATGAAAGCATACATGGCCTCCTGGCCGCCCTCGTAGTACTCGGCTACCGGAATGATGCCCGCCACGCGGCCCGTGCCGGTGCCTTGCTCGGTTTGGGGCCGGCTGCCGTCTTTGGGCATGGGCTTGGTGTTGGGGGCGGGAGCCGTTTGGGCGTGGGCGCTGCCGGTAGCAGCCAAGGCCAGGGCCGCTACAGTGAGCGAAAGCAGGATTTTTTTCATGAGAAGCAAAGTAACGGGTGAAGAGTGAAACGAGCGCCGGGCGCTCGCCCCCGCACCTTTGGCAATTACGGGGCCAAAGGTAACGAGTGGCTACGCGGCTTCGGCCGCCCATTCGGCGTTTACGCCCGTGATGAAGTCCAGCACTTCCTCGCGCCCCAGCTTGTTCTCGGCCGAGGTGACGAAGTGCCGCGGCAATTCGTCCCAGGTTTCGCCCATTTTGGTCAAAAAATTGGCTATCAGCGTGCGGGTTTGGCTGGCAGACTGCTTGTCGGTTTTGGTGAACACCATCACAAATGGCACGCCCTCGGTGCCGAGCTGCTCCATAAATTCGAGGTCGATGGCCTGCGGGGCATGGCGCGAGTCAAGCAGCACCAGCACGCAGGTCAGGTTTTCGCGGCGGCGCAGGTAGGCGTTTATCATTTTTCCCCACTCGGCCCGCGACGTTTTGCTGACCTTGGCGTAGCCGTAGCCCGGCAAATCGACCAGATACCATTTGTCGTTGACTAAAAAATGGTTGATGACTTGGGTTTTGCCGGGAGTCGAAGACGTTTTGGCCAGACCGTTGCGTTGCATCAGCATGTTTATTAACGACGACTTGCCGACGTTGGAGCGGCCGATGAAGGCGTATTCGGGCAGGGTAGGGGGCGGGCACAGTTCGACCTGCGTGTTGCTCATCAAAAAGCGGGCGTCGTGGATAATCATGGGGCAGGTACACAAAATTTAATGAAACTTTTTTACTTCCAATAGACAAGGCACTGAAAGCAACACAGGCCAGCTAAAGCCCAATAAATGCGAAATTAGCTGCCTGGCCGTGCCCAAGCGGCTACACGTGCCGGGCCAGGATTTTAGCCAGAATTGAATTGTGCCTCTATATTTGCGCTGTAGCCGGTTGGCTACAGGTGCCTTGTGTAGCGTTTGGCTGGGGTTTGCTTAGGCAAATTATGGCTTTCGATAACCGTTGCAAAGCTCAAAACCGTATCTTTGCCCGCTAGCAGGCTCGTTATTTTTGTTTTTCAACGAACTTGTCAGCGCTTTAATTGATTGTGTGCCGCCGGCTGATTTAAGTATTTTGGCCCGCAAAAGGCTAACCCTGGCGAATGTTTTCAGTATAAGCCCCTAAATCAAATTTTCTTCGGTTGCTCAGGTAGAGTAGCCAAATTGCCCTGCCCCCCGAACACTTTTTTTCAAACCCCTCCTCTAATGGACAACTTATCCAGAAGGTTACTGCAGGTTTCGTGCGCCGTTGCCCTCACGTACGCCGCTGCCTCGCCGGCCCTGGCGCAAAGCACCCGCAAGGACTTAAAAACTGCCAACAAGTTCTTCGAGCAGGAAAACTACCGCGCTTCCATCCCTTACTACGAGAAGGTGCTGGCCAAAGACCCTAACAACGCCAAGGCGCTGTTTAATGCCGGTATTTCGTACATGACCTTTGATAAGGAGAAGGCCAGCGACTACATTTACAAATCCCAGCGGCTTAAGCCCAAGGTGTCGAAAGACGTAGAGTATTGGCTTGGTCGCATCGACCACCTGAACTACAATTTCGACGAGGCCATTGCCCACTACCAGTCGTACAACGCCACCCTGAAGAAGAACGACACCCGCAAGGAGGAAGTCGCGCAGCTGATTCAGCACAGCAAAAACGCTAAAATCCAGTTCAACTCGCCGAAGGACATTTTCGTCAAGAACCTGGGGCCAACCATCAACACCCAGTACGCCGAGCACAGCCCGGTGATTACGCAGGACGATAAGCTCTTGCTTTTCACCTCGCGCGGGGCCGACGTAACCGGGGCTGACTCTAAAAAGAAAGGCGTAGCGGCTGACGGCGAATACTTCGAAGATATTTTCGAGTCGCGTCGCATCGACGACGAGAACTGGGAAAAGCCGCGCTCACTCTCGGGCGTGCTCAATGGCAAGGGCCACGATGCATCTATTCAAGTGTTTGACAACGACACCAAGATGCTGATGTACCGTAACGACGAGGACGGTGACTTTTTCGTGACCGAAAAGACGGGCGGCGACTGGACGGCTCCCGTCAAGCTGAACTCGAACATCAACTCGAAATACTTCGAGTCGGATGCTTTTGTGACGCCCGATGGCAAGACGCTGTACTTCTCGACCGGCAAGTACTCGGAAGATGGTACGCTGGACTTGTACTACAGCACCCGCGCCGCTGGCGGCGACTGGGGACCGGCCAAATCGTTGGGCGGGGCCATCAACACGAAGTACGACGACGACAGCCCCTTCATCAGTAAGGATGGCAAGACACTGTACTTCTCGTCGCGCGGCCACAACACGATGGGCGACTACGACGTGTTTAAGTCGAGCTGGGACTCGGTGGGCCGCAAGTGGGGCCGCCCCGAAAACATGGGCTACCCCATCAACACCCCCGACGCCGACACGTACTACCGCCTCAGCCCCGATGGCTCGTATGCCTACCTAAGCTCGTACCGCATTGGTGGCTACGGCGAGAAGGATATCTACACCATCAACTACATCAAGAATACCAACGTCCGGGGCAAGGTTATTTCGGCCAAAGACTCAGTAACGGTGATTCCGGGTGTGGAACTGGTATTTTCGGGCACTCAGGCCGACAAAACGCCGATTAGCTTCCGCGATATCTCGAAGGCTGACGGTGCTTACGGCGTAACCGTGCTCTCGGGCCGCACCTACCAGGTGGCGGTGAGCAAGGATGGCAAGAACATCGAAACCCAGGAGTTTGCGGTGCCGGTATCGACCAACGATACCACCACCATCACAAAAAACTTCTACGTCAACTACATCGATACGACTTCGGTGGGCGGCTTGGCGTTCAAAAATATCTACTTCGACACCGACAAGTATTTCCTGCGGCCGGAGTCGATTACGGAGTTGAATAAGATTGCCGCTACGCTCAAGTCGTATGCCGGTGTCAACATCAGCGTTGAGGGCCATTGCGACTCGCGCAACACCGACGAGTACAACATGGTGCTGGGCCAGAACCGCGCCGAAGCCGCTTACAACTACCTCACCAAGCAGGGCATTGCCCAAACGCGCATGGCTACGGTAAGCTACGGCGAGCGCCGCCCGGCGGCCCCCAACGACTCGGAGCAGAACATGCAGCTTAACCGCCGCGACGAGTTCAAGGTGGTGCTGAAGGAAGGCGAGAAAATGCCGGTCATCAAGCAGTCGAACGGTACCCCCGGCGCTGATATGAAGACGCCAGCCGCTAACACTGCAAATGCCACTGCCCCGGCTCCGGCTCCCGGCAAAACCAAGATGAAGATGGCCGACGGCACCAAGGTGAAAACCAAAGTGGACGAGGACAGCGACAAGGTGAAAGTAAAGGTGAAAGGCGCCAACGGTGACGACTCGAAAACTACCACCAAAAACGGAGCAGTCGATGCCAAAGCCAAAGACGCCAGCGGCGAGAAGACGAAAATCAAAGCCAAGCCCGAATAGTTTGCGCTGAGACACAGCAGAAACGGGCCGGACAACACGTCCGGCCCGTTTTTTTGTGGGCTTTTTGTGGGCTTACGGATGGCCACCGCAGGGATGGGCCGGCAAACAAATACCCGGCGGCGTCGTTACCAAGGCACAATTTTCGCGGGCCAGGCCCGTTCTTTGCGCAATTATTATGGCCGTAGTACCCTATAAAGAAGACGCTGCTGACAAAAAAACGCAGGTCGCCTCCATGTTCGACAGCATTGCGGGCAAGTACGATTTTCTGAACCACTTTTTAAGTGCGGGCACGGACATCTACTGGCGGCGCAAGGCCGTGGATAAGCTAAAGGAGCTGCGGCCTGCCCGCATCCTGGACATTGCCACTGGCACGGCCGATTTTGCTATTGAAACCCTGCGCACCGCCGCGCCCAACGCCCACGTAACCGGTGTAGATATTTCGGAGGGAATGCTGGACGTGGGCCGCCGCAAGCTGGCGCAAAAGGGCCTGACCCACCGCATCCAACTGGAGCTGGGCGACTCGGAAAACCTGCCCTTTGCCGACGGCGAATTCGATGCCGTGACGGCTTCGTTTGGGGTGCGAAACTTTGCCCATCTGGAGCGCGGACTGGCCGAAATGCGCCGGGTGCTGCGGCCGGGGGGCAAGTTGGTCATTCTCGAATTCAGCAAGCCGACGGCCTTTCCGCTCAAGCAAGCGTATAATTTTTATTTCAGCCGGGTGCTGCCGGTGTTTGGGAAGATGATTTCCAAAGACCGGGCAGCGTATTCGTACCTGCCCGAATCGGTGCGGGCGTTCCCGGATGGCCCCGATTTTCTGGCCATTCTGGCCAAAGTCGGCTTTAAAGACCCTGCATGGCAACCTCTCACCTTCGGTATCAGCTCCATATACACGGCCCACAACTGAGCCACCCGCCGCGCGGGTGCTGGGGCTGGCTGGTGCCGTTGCTGTTATTGGCCGCCAGCGCGGTGCTTCCAAACCTGGCCCAGGCCCAGCGCTTTAAGGGCGGCGAGCTCCAAAAAAACCGCAAGGGCAAGATTACCGGCATCACGGTGCAAAACCTGCCAGCGTACAACGACCGGTTTTTTCGGCCGGGCTTTTACATTGCACCGCAGCTTACGCGGCTGTTTGTGGAGCAGTCGGCTAGTTACTACCAGGCGCTGGGCACGCCGCGGGCCGTGTCGCTCAACTCGATAAGCAGCCTGAGCTTTGCGGCGGGCTTTGTGGGCGACATCCGCCTGGGGCCACCGGCAACGCACTGGCACCTGCGCTTTGCGCCGGGTGTGTCGTTCCTGACGCGCCGGGTGGAGTTTTCGCCCCGCGGAGAGTTTCCGCTGCCCAACGCCGACTCCATCAAAACGCAGGAAATAACCTCGACGCAGCTCGACTTGCCGCTGCTCTTTAAATACCAGTCGAACCGGCGGGGCAACATCCGGCTCTACATGGTGGGCGGCATCAAGCCCAGTACCACCATCGGTACGAGCCGCAATAACCCCGAAATTAATATGCTCCGCGCCGTCGGCAACGACCTGACGTTGGAATACGGCGTGGGCCTCGACCTGTTTTACCCACTGTTCAAATTCGCGCCCGAACTACGCTTCTCGCACGGTCTGACCAATATTCTGGAACTGCGCAACGATATTTTTAGCCGCAGTGTGCAGAGCTTGAGGAGCAACACGGTGACGCTTTACATTACGTTTGAGTAGATAACGATGGGGCTGCTGCCTGGAGTGGTCGGGCAAATTCCCTGAAGGGGGTCGTCCGGCCACTACTCGTTGAACTCGCGTGACTCGTGCGGGGAGAGCCGTACTGGGGCAGCCTACGGCAGTGGCCGGACG
>JANXUO010000013.1 GCA_025356245.1 Hymenobacter sp. | reverse complement strand
AACGGCCTCGACGGCCTGCAACGCCAGCTGCCCCACGCGGGCTTCCCGTTTTTGATTGCGAACTACGACTTCAGTAAAACGCCGCTGGCGGGCCGGTTTGCGCCCTACAAAGTGTTTGATAAGCAGGGCATCCGGGTGGGCGTGTTTGGCCTGGGCATTGAGCTGAACGGCCTGGTAGCCGACAAAAATTTCGGGGCCACGGTGTACCTCGACCCCGTGGCCAAAGCCCGCGAAATGGTGGCCCAGCTGCGCGGCCCCGAAAAATGCGACCTCGTGATTTGCCTCTCGCACCTGGGCTACAAATACGAAAACGCCAAGCTCGACGACCGTAAGCTGGCCGCTCAAATTACCGGCATCGACCTCATTCTGGGTGGCCACACCCACACGTTTATGGAGAAGCCGGAGGCCGTGGCCGGCCCCGGTGGGCATCAAACCCTCATCAATCAAGTGGGCTGGTCGGGCATCAACCTGGGCCGGCTCGATTACGAGTTCGCGCCCGGCACCCGGCGCGGCGGGCTGGCCCAGGCAGCGGTGCTGCCGGTGCGCGAAATCGGATAATTGAATGTTGTGGAATGAAACAAAAAAGGCTGGCTGCATTTTAATGGCCATCCTTTTTTTGCGTCCTTCGCCGACAAAAAAAACCTGTTGATACCAAGTGGGTGCGGCCTGCTAAAACTAGCGAAAAAGCAAGCGGAAATGAGCTTGCTTTTCGGATAAGTTTTCCACAATTTTGTCGCCCCTTAAGCGAGGCGCCTGACAAAACATAGTTGTTTTGCTCAGGGTTCTGTCCTTGTTTGACTATTCAAATTTTGTTCCACGGCGCTCATGCTCAAGGATTTTCGTACGGTTTGGGCTGGCTGCTTGCGCAGCATTGCTGCCGAAATCGGGGAGCAGAGCTTTAGAACCTGGTTTCAGCCCATCGAGCCCGTGGCCCTCGAAGGCAGCGCCCTCACGGTGCAGGTGCCGAGCTACTACTTCTACGAGTTTTTGGAGGAGCATTACGTGGATGAGCTGCGCCGCGCCATCTACCAAGAGCTGGGGGCCGAGGGCCGCCTCGAATACAGCGTGGTGATGGACCGGGGCAACGAGCAGGCGCAGCCCAAAACGGTGCATTTGCCACCTGCCCGCAAAACGGCCCCCGGCGAGCCCGGCGCGGTGCCGCCGCCCGCCCGCAGCTCCAACGCCGCGCCCGTAGCCACCGGGGCCAACCCCTACAGCAGCCAGGCGCGGGCCGCCCAGCCGCGCTACTCGGCCTCGGGCACGGTCGAGGCCAGCAGCCGGGGCAAGGTCGCCGTAGCTGCCGCCGACACCGCCGTGCTTCGCAACCCCTTCGACCACGTGCGCACCTTCGCGCAGCGCCCGGCCTCGCAGCTCAACGCGGCTTACACCTTTGATAATTACATTGAAGGAGGCTGCAATCGTCTGGCCCGTTCGGCGGGCGTGGCGGTGGCCAATAAGCCCGGCACCACCAGCTTTAACCCGCTGATGATTTACGGCGGCGTAGGTTTGGGCAAAACCCACCTTGTGCAGGCCATCGGTAACCACATTCAGGCCACGGCCCCCGAAAAAACGGTGCTTTATGTGTCGGCCGAAAAATTCACCAACCAGTTCATCGAGAGCATCAAGCTGGGCAAGATTGAGGACTTTGGCAGCTTTTACCTGCAAGCCGACGCCCTGATTTTGGACGATGTGCAGTTTTTGGCGAACAAGGACAAGACCCAGGAGATGTTTTTCCACATCTTCAACCACCTGCACCAGTCGGGCAAGCAAATTGTGCTCACCTCCGACCGCCCACCCAAAGACTTGAAGGGCCTGGAGGACCGGCTGCTTTCGCGCTTCAAGTGGGGCCTCACGGCCGACGTGCAGAGTCCCGATTTTGAAACCAGGGTGGCCATCATCCACAATAAAATGGAGCAGGACGGCATCGAGCTGCCGCCCAACCACGTCATCGACTACCTGGCCAACTCCGTCCATACCAACGTGCGCGAGCTGGAGGGCGTAATTGCCT
>JANXUO010000009.1 GCA_025356245.1 Hymenobacter sp. | reverse complement strand
CTCCAACGCCACGGGCAGCTTCACGATTAGCGCCACCAACGTGCTGGCCACCCGCGCCCTGGCCAACACCGACGCCCTGCTCGTGTACCCCAACCCCACCAGCACCGGCCAGCTCACCCTGCGCCTCACGCTGGGCGGCACCAACGGCCCGGCGCAGCTTTCGCTGCTCAACACGCTGGGCCAAACGGTGCTGAGCCAGTCGGCCGCCATCAGCAACGGCAGCCTCGAGCGCAGCCTGAATACCCGCGGCCTGGCAGCGGGCGTGTACACGCTGCGCCTGCAAGTAGGCGAGCAGCTGCTCACCCGCAAGGTGGTGCTGGAATAGTAGGCCGTACTGCCTTGCTTCAAAAAAGCCCCCCGCAACAAGCTGTTGCGGGGGGCTTTTTTCATTTTTTGCCACTTGTTTTTTGCTCAGGGCTGCGGCTGGTTTGAAAAATGCGCAAGCACGGAAGCGGCACCTTTTGCTGAGCAACTTCAGCAAGCACCCCTTACGGCCGCTTGCGCCCCAGCACTTCGGCGGTGCGGGCGCGGACGTACAAGTCCTCGACTTTGGCGCGGGCCCACGGGGTACGCCGCAAGAATTGCAGCGCCGACTTAAGCGTGGGGTTGAGGGCGAAACAATTGAGCCGCAGGCGTTCGTCGAGGCCAGGGTAGCCGTAGGTGGCCACCAGGTAATCGAGAATAACGGCCAGCGTGACGCCGTGCAGCTCGCGGATGAGGCGGCCCGACTCGTCACGGGCTTCGGGGAGGGGGGGCATTTTTCTGGTTTCTTGTTTCTTGTTTCTTGTTTCTTGTTCTCAACGATTGACCTCTTGACGAGAAACGGGAAACAAGAAACAACAGGAAGCACAAAGTTCGCCCACCGGGCACCACCGAGGCGGGGCGGGCGTTAATTTTGACCGGCCTATCCGGCTGCCCTTCCCTGCTTCATGCCTGTTTCTGCTTCGCGTCGTCGGGCTGCCGCCCCTCCCCCATCGCCCCGGCGGCCGTGGGCTACGTGGGCCGTGGTGGGGCTGTTGCTGGCGCTGTGGGCCGGGGCTTGGTATTACAGTCGGCACCGGGTGCAGCTCAACCGCTACGCCCGCCGGGCCTGGGCCACCTTCACCAAAGATGGCCTGACGGGGCGCGAAAAAACCCCGCTGCTGGGCGGCTACTCAGTGCACGGCATTGATGTGTCGGCCTACCAGGGGCGCATCGATTGGCGCGAGGTGGCCCGCAACCGGGTGCATTTTGCCTTCATCAAGGCCAGCGAGGGCAACACCCTGCGCGACCCGCGCTTTGCCCGCAACTGGCACGAAGCGCGGGCGGCAGGCATTTTGTGCGGGGCCTACCACTACTTCCAACCCAACCGCGACGGCCGCGCCCAGGCCAACAACTTTGCCGCCGTGGTGCCCCTGCGCCCCGGCGACCTGCCCCCGGTGCTCGACGTGGAAGCCGCCAATTTTCACGACGTGGCCGTGATGCGCCGCGAAGTAGCCCGCTGGCTCCGCCTCATTGAGGCCCGCTACGGGGTGCGGCCCATCCTCTACTCCAACCACGGCTACTACACCCGCCACCTGGCCGGGCACTTCGACGACTACCCCCTCTGGCTGGCTCACTACGAAGTGGCCAAACCCGACCTGCCCCCCGCCCGCTGGATAATCTGGCAGCATTCCGACGAAGCCTACGTGCCCGGCATTCGCGGCACCGTCGATTTCAACGTGTTTCAGGGCAGCTACGCGGCCTTGCAGGCCCTGCGCATTCCGCCGCCGCTGCCCGCTGCTGGTCTCCCCGAAAAAAGCCCGCCCCCCGCCCCACAACCGGGAAAGGGCCGAACACGGTAGAGAAGCCGCCCCTGGGCCGCACCACCGGGTTTACATTTGGCGCTTGCGCTCCGATTTTTCGGCGCGTTTGCCTTCCGTCCGGTGCATTTTGCTTTCCATCCGGTGCATTTTATTGCTGTGTTTCTCGCCGGCTTTGCGCAGCCCGGCTTCGCGCCCGGCTTCTTTCTCTCTTTCCTGGCGTTCGGCCTTGGTTTCGTCTTTGGTCATTTTTGCTCCCTCCTGGGCACTGGCCTCCAGGCAGAGGCCCACAAGCGCGAGCGCGGCAACAAATTTAAGGGGGGTGGTCATGGGGGGGTGGGTTAGTGAGTGAAGGTTGATTGCGCATCGAAAGTAGACGTTGATGGGTGAACATTGTCTGAAAGCGCTGTGCCGCACGCCATTTTTTGCTGTCGGTGCCCGGCCCCGTCGATTGCAACGGGTTTCGGGGCCGCTGCGTGGCCGCACAGGCCAGGCACCCTCCTGCAACCACCCCAACGGCCGAACCCCAAAAAAACCGCCCGGCACCCGGCCCCCTGAAGGGACGGACACCGGGCGGCGCAAACTGAAAAAGGCGAAACTACATTTTGCCTTTCTCCTCCATTTTCTCCATCTTCTTGCTTTCTTTGGCTTCTTCCTTCTTGCCTTCCATTTTCATGGCTTCGTGCTTCGCGCCGGCTTTGTGCATCTTGGCGTCGTGCTTCATCATCTTGCCGTCTTTTTTGGCCATTTTGCCGCCTTCCTGGGCGTTGGCACTCAGGCAGAAGCCCAGCAGGGCAAGGGCAGCGGCGAATTTGAGGGTGGTCTTCATGGGACTGGGGGGTTGGGGGTTGGGTTGATTGTGGCCGAAAGGTCAGGAACTAAAATAAGCATTGCATGAACTGCCCCCTCATAGCCCGAATTTTGTACGCCGCCGCCCTGCTCGCGCTGGCTTCCTGCGCCAGCAGCAAAAACGCCTTTGTTCAGACCGGGCAGGGCTCATACTACGCCGATAAGTTTGCGGGCCGGCCCACGGCCAGCGGCGTGCCCTACCGCCCCGGCCAGATGACGGCCGCCCACAACACGCTGCCCTTCGGCACGCTCATCCAGGTCACCAACGTTCGCAACGGCCGCTCGGTGAAGGTGACGGTGAACGACCGCGGCCCCCACGTGAAAGGCCGCATTGTGGACGTCTCCAAAAAAGCTGCCCGCCAGCTCGATATTGTGGAGGCCGGCGTGGTGCCCGTGCAGCTCAAAGTCCTCAAAAAAGCAAAATAGCCCTTCGCCTAACCGCCATGAACATCCGCAAAAAACTTCCCTGGACCTGCCCGCCCCACCTCAACCGCTACGCCGCCCTCGACCACTGGGTGCGAGCCGCCGAGGACGAGAACTGGTCGGAAAGCGAAATTCAAACCGTGATGGACGAGGTGGTGGAGGCCGCAGACGACGCGGCGGGCCTGGCCGTGCTGGCGTGGTACAGCCGGGCGGCGTGAAGCGTCCTACCTGAGTTCAGCCCCGGAAGTCTGGCGAGTGGGCACTACCAATGCAACGTTTTAACTCACTCCGGCCGGCTGCGCTCGTATTGACGCTGGGCTTTGGCATACATACGGGCGCTGAACTGCTCGGGGTTGGCGCTGGCCTCCTCCCAAGTGGCTTGGCTCTCAAGCTTTTTGGCCAAAGCGCCCACCGCGTTCCAGTCGGCCTGGGTGAAGGGGTGGTAGAGGTAGTACACTTGGTCGGCAAAGCCGAAGCTGTTCTCAGTCAGGTTGTTTTCCGTGAGCAACAGCACCACCATGCGGCGCGACTCCAACTGCTGCCGGAGGTTGAGGCTGGCGACTTGCTCACCGGTTTTGTGGTACACGATGTCGGGCAGGCACACGGAGGTGTTGTAGTACCAAAACCGGGTGTCGTCGGAAAATTGTCGTTGAATGTAGGGCGCAAACAGCATCAGGCCCCAGGTGAAGCTGTCACCCACGAGGAGGGCCGAGGGGCGGGCCTGGTCCGGGGCCGGCGGGTCGAAGCGGAGGCGGCGGTAGGCCAGGGGGTTGGTTTCGCGTTCCCAGAACAGGTTCAGGGGCCAGCCCAGGTCGTTGTCGTTGCCGCGCAACGAGTCGGTGGCCCGCACAATGCGGGGCGGCCCCAGTTCCCGGATGGTCGGAAACCGCACGCGGCCCAGCTGCGCCAGGCGGTTCAGCAAGGTGTCGGCCGCCAGGCTGGCCCCGTAGCCGCTCCAGTGCGTACCGGTGCGTGGAAATAACGGGTAATGCTTGGTGGCTTTCCAGCGCCGGAACAAGGGCACGTAATCAAGCAAGTGGACGCTGTCGGCCCGCAGCTGGCGGGCAAATAGGTCGTAATTGGTGCGGGCACCGGGGGCGGGCTGCCAGTAGTCTGGCAAGTCTTCGGGCTGATGCCGGGCTTTAGACGGCGCCAGGGCATACAGAAACACCACCCCGCGCTGGGCCAGCAAATCCTGCACCTGCCGCAACCGATGGACCTGAAAGCGCACCTCGCTGCTGTCGAGCAGGTCGAGGCCGCGGTAACTGTTGATGGGGCCTGGTTGAAACAGCACCTCGTGGCGCCCCACTACTATATCGCTGGAACGCGCTACCCGAAACAGCGAAAAGGCCAACTGATTGCGCACCCGAATGAGGGTATTGCGCAAGCCCACGCGGCCCTCCACGTAGGCTTCGAGGGCGGGCTGGTAGTCCCCGGCCAGCAGGCTTTCCCACGAAAAATCGGGGCGCGGGGCCAACGTGAATGCCCCCGCCAGGGGCCGTTCCGTGAGCAGCTTCACCCGCGCCCCAACGGCCGGCAGTAGCAGGATTATCAGCAGCAAGCCCAGAAAAAAATGTTTCATGCGAGTAGAAGCAAAGTGCCCCACAGGGGCGAGGCCCGGCGGGCTAAAACCGGAAATAGATGAACGGGTTGAAAGCGTTGCCCACCACGTAGCTGGCGCTCAGCAGCAGCAGCAAGGCCGTGGCCAGGGTAAGGCCCGCCGCACTGCGCCAGCCGAAGTGGCTGCGGGCCAGAGTGGCCAGCTCCAGCTGCTCCACGGCCGGCACGGCGGCGGCAAACGCACCCAGCCCCGCCAGCCCCAAAGTGGCCCAAAACTCGCGGGTGAAGGGCGGCAGGGCCGCCGGGGCTGAGGCAGGCTGCCCCAGCAGGTGCGCGGTGTAGGCCAGCGCTCCGGCCAGCGTTTCGGCCCGGAACAGCACCCAGCCCACCACCGTAACGAGGAAGGTGGGCACGATGCTCAGCACCCCCAGCCGCTGGTAGAGGCGCAGTAAAAACAGCCGGTCCAGAATCAGAAAAAAGCCGTGGTAGGCACCCCAGGCAATAAAATTCCAGGCCGCGCCGTGCCAGAAGCCCGAGAGGATGAACACCGTCCACAGGTTGATGTAGAGCCGGCTGGGGGCCACGCGGTTGCCCCCGAGCGGGATGTATAGGTAGTCGCGCATCCAGCGGCCCAGCGTGATGTGCCAGCGCTGCCAGAACTCGGTGATGGAGCGCGCGACGTAGGGGTTGTTGAAGTTTTCGGGAAACTGAAAACCCATGAGCCGCCCCAAGCCGATGGCCATGTCGGAATACCCCGAAAAATCGAAATAAATCTGGAACGTGTAGGCCAAGGCACCCAACCAGGCCAGCAACGGCGTTAGTTCGGCAGGCTTCAGCCCAAACACGTGGTCGGCCTGTTCGCCCAGTACGTTGGCAATAAGCACCTTTTTAGCCAGGCCCAGCACAAACCGAAACAAGCCGGCCAGCTTCTGGTCCACGGTATCGAAGGCCGAGCGGTCGGTGAGCTGCCCGGCTATTTCGTGGAACCGCACGATGGGGCCGGCAATCATCTTCGGAAACAGCATGATGTAGAGCAGGAAATCCCAAAAGGATTTGAGCGGCTTGTTCACGCCCCGGTACACGTCGATGGTGTAGGTGAGCTTCTCGAAGGTAAAAAAAGAGATGCCGATGGGTAGCACCACCTTTTCCCAGGTCAGGGCACGTCCTCCCATCGACTGGCTCACGGCACCGACGTTTTCGAGGAAGAAGTTGGCGTACTTGAAATAAAAAAGCATCCCGACATTCACCACGATGCTCATCACCAGGTAAACCCGTTGCTTCGAGCGTACCGCCGTGGCACTCATGAAGTAAATGAGGCCAAAATTGACCACTACCGACACCAAAAACAGCCCCAGAAAGTGCAGCCCACCCCAGGCATAAAACCCCAGGCTGGCCAACAGGGCAACGGGGTTTTTCAGGCGCTGCGGTGCCAGAAAATAAAGCAGCAGAAACCCCGGCAGAAAATAAAAAAGGAAGAGTGGACTGCTAAAAACCATTGGGCGTAAAAAAGCCGCCCCACACGCGGGGCGGCTTCAAAATTAGCGCCATTTGACTAACGGCTGACTTTAGTCCTTGCCTTTGTGCCCTTTGCCGTGGCCTTTGCCATGTCCCTTTCCGTCGTCGTCGTCGCGGTTCTCGTCGCGGCCTTCGTAGCCCTTCTTGTACATCTTTTTGGCCTGGCCGGGGGGCATCCCGTGGGGGTGGCCGCCTTTGCCGTACTTCACGCGGTAGGTTTCGTAGCGCACCCAGGGCTGGGCTCCCACATAATCGACCACCACCGGTTGCAGGCTGCCCACCGGGTAGCCGGCGAGGGTGGTGGTACGCACCCACTGCCCGTTGCGCGACACCACGTACTGCCGGGCCGGCACGTCGTAGAAGCCGCCCACCGTGGGCAGGTAATAGTATTGGGCACCCGCCGGCAGGGCAGGCCCCCAGTTGGGCGCGGGCGCGGCGTTGATGTTGATATTGACCTGCGCCTGGGCGGCAGGGGCCGCGAGGCCCAACAGGGCAGCGGCGGCGAGGATAGGAAGGAGTTTCATGCGTTTGATTGGGGTAAAAATTGAGGTGGTTGTCTAGCACTTGGCACAAACAGTGCCAGCCCTCGGGGCAGCATACGGCAAGGCCGGGCTTACGGCCAGAAAAGTATATCGCACGAAGTTGAAAAAGAGTGGAAAGGAGTTTTGAGAAGAGCCGAACTAACTCCTTCAAAAACTCCTTTTCATTCCTTTCAACTCCGTGCGAAACGCCCCGCCCGTACCTTTGCTCTTTATCCCGCTCCGCTCCCGAATGGCCAAAAAATCTGCCGCTACTGCGCTCAAACCCGCCGCCGCCGCCGCTGTCGCTACCGTTATACCAACCAATACGTTACCCGCTCAAACCAACAACTCCTTGCCCCTTGATGCGCCCTTTATTGAGGTGTATGGCGCACGCGAGCACAACCTGAAAAACGTGTCGGCACGGATACCGCGCAACAAGCTGGTGGTGTTTACGGGCATCTCGGGGTCGGGCAAAAGCAGCTTGGCGTTCGACACCATTTACGCCGAGGGGCAGCGGCGCTACATGGAGACGTTTTCGGCCTACGCCCGCTCGTTTATGGGCGGGCTGGAGCGGCCCGACGTGGACAAAATCGAGGGCCTCTCCCCGGTTATCAGCATCGAGCAGAAAACCACCTCGCGCAACCCGCGCTCCACGGTGGGCACCATCACCGAAATCTACGATTTCATGCGCCTGCTCTTCGCCCGCACGGCCGAAGCCTTCAGCTACGCCAGTGGCCGGAAAATGATTCGGCAGTCGGATGAGCAGATTATCAACTACATCCTCAAGCACTACGACGGCCGCAAGCTTGTGGTGCTGGCCCCGGTGGTGAAGGGCCGCAAGGGCCACTACCGCGAAGATTTTCAGAAGATTGCCAAGCTGGGCTTCACCAAAGTGCGGGTTGATGGGGAGCTGCGCGACATCGAGCCCAAGATGCAGGTGGACCGCTACAAAATCCACGACATCGAGATTGTGATTGACCGGCTCGTGGTGAAGGAGGAAGACCGGTTCCGGCTTTCTGGCTCGGTGCAAAACGCCCTCACCCACGGCAAAGGCACCATGCTGGTGCTGGACCCCGACGCGAAAAAGGACGCCAAGAAGCCGCAGTTTTTCTCGCGCTTCCTGATGGACGCCGAAACCGGCATTGCCTACGACGACCCGGCCCCAAACACGTTCAGCTTCAACTCGCCCTACGGCGCCTGCCCCACCTGCAACGGCCTGGGCGAGGTGCAGGAGATTTCGGAAGAAGCCGTGCTGCCCGACCGCAAGCTCAGCATTGCGCGGGGCGGCATTGCGCCCCTGGGCGAGTACCGCGACATCTGGATTTTTCAGCAGCTCCAGCTCATCCTCAAGCGCCAGAAGGCCACCCTGGCCACGCCCCTCGACAAGCTGCCCGAGGAGCTGCTTCAGCACCTGCTGCACGGCATTACGGAGGACGAGGCCGACGACGCCAAAACGCTTTACAGCGAGCCGTTTGAGGGCATCATCCCGTTTCTGCGGCGGCAGCTCGATTCCGAATCCGACAGCATTCGGGAGTGGATTGCCCTTTACGCCCAGGCCCGGCCCTGCCCCGAATGCCAGGGCCACCGCCTCAAAAAGGAAAGCCTGCACTTCAAGCTCGACGGCAAAAACATTGGCGAGCTGTCAGTGCTTGACTTGAACGACCTGGCCGCCTGGTTTGAAGGGCTCGAAGACCGCCTGAGCGAGCGCCAGAACACCATCGCCCGCGAGTTGCTCAAGGAAATCCGCAAGCGCATCGGCTTCCTGCTGGAAGTGGGCCTGGACTACCTCAACCTGCACCGCCCGGTACGCACGCTGAGCGGCGGCGAGAGCCAGCGCA
>JANXUO010000008.1 GCA_025356245.1 Hymenobacter sp. | reverse complement strand
CAGCCGCAACGAGTCGGTGGTTTTGAGCGGGTTGATGAGCAGCGACTTGGCCGAGAAGAACACGCTGCCCGGCGCCAGGCCGTCGTAGCTGCGGTTGAGGCGCACCTGGTTGGGCAGCTCGCGCGGGTTGCGCCAGGCGGTGTCGGCGCGGGTGCTTTCGAGCATGCGGTACATGCCGTGGCCCACGTAGAGGTGGCGGCCGTAGCTGTGGCGCGTCCACCAGTCCAGCAGCACGGGGTAGGGGCAGAGGCGGAACTTGCTGCTCCAGTAAAGCTGGGGCACGAGGTAGTCAATCCACCCTTTTTGCATCCACAGGCGCGAGTCGGCGTAGAGGTTGGCGTAGCTGGGCTGCCCGGCGCGGGTGTCGGAGCCGTCAGGAAAGTCCTTCGATTTGTTCATCCACACCCCAAACGGCGAGATGCCGAACTTGACCCAGCGCTTGGCCAGCCGAATGCTGTCGTGGAGGTCGCGGATGAGGATGTTGACGTTTTCGCGCCGCCAGTCGGCCAGCTTCGGGATGGAGTCGGGGTTTTGCTCCGCAAACGCCTTTTCGTCGTGAAACACCTGCCCGGTTTCGGGGTACGGGTAAAAATAATCGTCGAAGTGCACGGCGTCGATGTCGTAGCGCCGCACCACGTCCAGGATAACCTTGCTGATGTACTGCCGCACCTGCGGCAGCCCCGGGTTGTAGAGCAGCTGTCCCGAGTAGCGCAAAAACCACTCGGGGTGCGTGCGGTACGGGTGCGTGGGGGCCAGCCGCCGCGTCACCGAGTCCATGGTGGCGCGGTAGGGGTTGAACCAGGCGTGAAACTCCATGCCCCGGCGGTGGGCCTCGGTGATGAGGAAGGGCAGCGGGTCGTCGCCGTTGGCCGGGGCACGGCCCTGCACGCCGGTCAGCCACTTGCTCCACGGCTCGTAGGGCGACTTGTAAAACGCATCCGACGCGGGCCGGATTTGCACAAACACCGCGTTCAGCCCCGCCCGCTGGCCCGCATCGAGCAGCTTGCGGTACTCGCGGCGGTACTGCTCGGGGGCCTCGCCGCGCTGGTTGGGCCAATCAATGTTTTCGACGGTGGCAATCCACATCCCGCGCAGCTCGCGCTTGGGCGGGAGCGGGGCGGCGGCGGTGTCGGGCTGCTGGGCCAGGGCCAGCGGTGGGAGCAAGAGGAAAAGAAGCAGGAGACGGGCAACGTGCGGCATAATGGGCCGCTAAAGTACGCCCGAACCCCGCCGGGCTGCCGGGTAGCGGGCCATCGGGGGGGCGGTTTGGTGGCGCGCGGGTCCGGCCGCTTGTCCTCCCAATCCAAGTCTGGGTTCCAGCCCATGCACGGGAGTACCCCGACAAAGGCAAACTATTCGGCATGTGTTATTATTTTTTTGTTACATGGTTGATTTATTTCGTTCTTTATTGTAGGTTTTTATTTGATAATGTTACCTTTGTGCGCTGCCCAACGGTGGGCAGCTTATTTCCTCACCTCCCATTCCTTTCAGCTATGAAAAAATGGATTTTACGGGCCAGCGTGCTGGCCCTGGCCGCCACGGCGTGCAAGAAAAACAACGACCCCGAAAGCAGCCTGCCCCCCGCTACGCAGGAAGGCCGCAACACCGGTGGGTGCCTCGTTAATGGGCAACCTTTTGTGGCGTCCCGCTACGGGGGCGACCTCCTCTCCACCTCGCCCACCGAGCCGCTGTATGGTGGTTATCTCGGCGATAGTGTTTTTAGAATGTCGTTGCGCCGCGAAAACAATGGAGTGAAGGAAAGCATCTCATTCAGTTTCAAATGGAACCGAACCGGTACCTACCGCCTCGACGGCCATGCTTCGCCGCCTGGTCCCGGCTATCCCAACGGGGTACTCAACGAGGCTTCTTTTTCCGCCCGCTCGGGGTTGGTCGTTGACCGCTACACCACCGATGCCCGGCACACCGGCCACGCCACTCTCACCCGTGCCGACGTGCAACGGGGTATTTCGGCAGGCACCTTCGAGTTTGTGGCAGTCAACACCCGCGACTCTACCAAAACCCTTACCATCACGAACGGCCGGTTCGACCGCGCTTACTAAAACCTTGCTCTTAACTTTCGTATGAAACACTTCTTATTTTTTGCCCTCTTTCTTGTTTCCACTTTCGCCTCGGCACAGCAATTGCGGGGGGGGGGGTAACCGTCAAAATATCGGAATAATTTCGAATTCGGCGGCCATAGCCGTTTCCGGACCGGTCAATCCGCCCGCACAGCCATACTCCTGCACCGAAACCATCAGCAAAACGCAGGAGATGAACGACCAGAACATGGCCGCTCTGGACAAAACGCTGATAACTACCCGCATTCTTTACGACCGGGTAGCTCACATGGCGGGCCTGGAGTCGTTCGGTAATAATGTTTCGGCGGTTGATTTTTCCAGCCTCGGGCATTTCTTGCAAGCGTACTACGAGTTGCACGCTGCCGACTACAGCAACTCCGGAACGGACCCATGCCGGCAGCTACTGCGCTCCAACGCCCTGTACTACAGCAGCCGCAATCAGGTGCTGATGGGCGCGTTGCGCTACCGCTTCAATTACATCGACACCAACGCAGTTCGTAACCAGCAGTTTTACTGCCCAGGTGGGTTACCTGGGCCTATCTATGACATTGCAGGGCGCACTTCCTCGCCTTATTTACAGCGCGATGTGCTGGTGGGTGCGGCGTTGGCCGATACGTTGAAAAGCCGCAGCACGAGCTTCGTCCTCGACCCGGCTTCCTGCTTTTCCAACATCGGGTCTGCACTGCTAAGTGCCAACGTCAACTTCGGCGATGGTGGCGGAAGCCGCGTTTGCTTGCCCAGCCAACCGGTTGCCATCACCTACCCCACGGCGGGACGCAAAATCATCACGTTCACGTTCGTTTACGCCGACGGGCGGCGCCTCACCACCCGCTCAGAAATACATGTCAAACAAGCCGCCGTTGGCTGCACCAGTTGCCGCACCACTGTTGGACCAGACGAGATTGTCCCCTGCCGCACGGTGCCCCTTACGGCAGCTCGGGCGTTTCAGGGAGCTTTTGGCAAGGCTGAAATCAGCTATTTCTACAGTACAATGCCCCAAAAGCCTTGTGATGCAAGCACCCCCGTCAATGTGACGAAGCCCGCCATCATCATTGATGGTTTTGACCACGAAGACAAGCGCAATGCCTATGAAATTTTCAACAAAAGTTTGGCGTACCGAACGGTCGGCAATCAAGCAGCTTACCTTGGCACTGAACTGAGAGATGCTGGCTACGACGTTGTCGTTATGAACCTGCCGAATGTTTTTCGGGCAGTGACAGTTGTTCGCAACGCAAATAGCGGCCCCTACACCTACTACGAACTGGTTCGGCGTAGTGGCTCCGACTACATCGAACGCAACGGTCTGGCCCTTGTGTCGTTGATTGAAGAGTTGAACCGGCAGACGGCAGCGGCCGGCTCGACGGAAGAGTTGGTGGTGGTAGGGCCGAGCATGGCCGGGCAAATTGCCCGCTATGCCCTGGCTTACATGGAAGCCAACAACATCTCGCATCGCACTCGGCTCTATATTGCCCTTGACTCGCCCCACAACGGGGCCAACGTGCCCATCGGTCTGCAACGCTTCGTGCGACATTACGCCGATTTTACGGGCGAAGGCAAGCTCGTCAGTGCCCTGGAAGCTATTGATGCCCCCGCCTCACGCGAGATGACCTTGCAGCACTATAACTTCAACAATAACAACGATGACGTTACTGCCTTTGCCCCGCACCCCGACCGCCTCACCTTCATGAACAACCTGAATGCCTTGCGGCCGGGCGGCTTTCCGAGCAACATACGCCGCGTGGCCGTAACCAACGGAGCACTCAATGGCGCAGCCCAGAAAGACCAGAACAACGTAGTGATACACGACACCGAACAGGCTTTTCTGCTTCAGGTGCGCGGCATACCGGCCAGCATCTGGGGGCTATTCACCCGCACAACCACGACAGCTTCGGCCCGTGTTTACTTCTCACCGGGGTGGGGCGGTACAAGTACATCCATGCGGACGTACAAATTGGGTTCCGGCGAACGGGTGTACGATGCCACTGGGCCAGCTAGCTCCTGCGGGCTGGACGCGGGACCGGGCGGCTACCGAAATTTTTTTTACGAAGTATCGAACGACAACTCGTTCAACCGGGCGTTGTACAGCCAAACTTTTTACTCAGTACACGACCGGGCCAGCTTTATTCCGATGCTGAGTGCGCTGGGCTGCACCAACGCGGGATACAACAACTGCACGGGTGTTACCTCACGGTCGTTGGTGTGCAACAACGCCACGCCTTTCGATGCTTACTACGGCCCGGCTGGCGTCAACGAGGAACACACGCAGCTGACGGCGGGCAACGTGGCGTTTTTGAAAGATGAGATTTTGAAGCAGACGCCCGCGCCCGTGCTGGTCAGGCCGCTGCCGGGTTCGCTGTGTTCAGTATCTGGCGCTACTGTAGCAACCGTAGCCGTGGTGCCGGAATGCTTGCTTGCGGGCCGTACTCAGCCCGCCACCACGTACACCTGGAGAGTGAACATACCGGGTGTTAATTTTGGCAGTGGCACACAACAGGGAACTACACTGACTACGACTACAGGAAGTTCGGTGCAAATCATCGCTAATTTGAATGCTGATACATATGCGCAGGTGCAAGTAACGGCAACCCGTGCGGGTTATGCAGCTAGCTCCCCTGTTTCATTCAATATCCAAGTATCGCCAAGCTCCCGCTTCCTGCTCGACTACGTTGCGCCCAATGCTTACGCCCACGACGGAATTGTGCCTGCCTACGAAAACGTGTCCTTTGGCATCGACTTGCTAAACTACGACTCGCCGTCTATTCGCTGGTATGTCAACAACAGCGCCACTCCATTTTTAGGCAGCAACGGCTTACCTGTAAGTGGCTCTATGCTTACCACCAACGTGGGAGCGGGTGTCAGCGCCATTGCACCAGCCATGAATACGTTTACCGTCCGGGCCGAAGGTACCAGCCTTTGCGACGGGCATCGGGAAAGCCAAACGCTGCAATTGCGGTTGGGTACCGGCCCCAACTACAACCCTAACCGCCTCGCCGTTACTGGCGGTGGGTTGCAAACGTATCCTAACCCGGTGCGGGATGTAGTGAGCATTTTTGTGGAGGAACCAGCGGGCAGCGCCAAAACAGGCGTTGCGGCCACTGCCAATGTTCAGCTTTTCGATGCTTACGGGCACTTGGTGCGGCAAACGCAAGCCACCGGGTCCCGCTTCACGCTGGATACTCATAGCCTGCCAGTGGGTATGTACAATCTGGTGGTGATACAAGGCCCTCGGGTATTGCGGAAGCACATCGAAATCAGTAACTAAAACGGCAAAACACTTATTGCGTCCGGGCTCTCCAAAAGCCCGGACGCAATTGGTTTGCAATCCGATAAAAACAATTACCGAATTTCTATGAAAAATACTTCATTGTTCAACCTGCTGCTTTCAGCGCTGCTGACTGCTTTATGCCTTGCAGTTCACGCCCAAAACCCGCGCTTTGACCCCGCTTTTCAACCCACCGAGCTATACCGGCCGGGCCAGGTGGGTAGGGTGGTGGCGCAGCCGGATGGCAAGGTGCTGATAGCCGGTGGTTTCACGCGCCTCAACGGCGTGACTGTGCCGGGTTTGGCGCGGCTGTTGCCGAACGGGCAGCCCGACCTGGTGTTTCAGGCCAACGTGTCGAGCCTGAGCGCTGTGCCCTACAAGGTAATACTTCTTCCCAATGGAAAAATTCTGCTTAACGGTGTGGACAGGATGCAACTGGGTGCGGTGAGCCGACGAAGCCTGCTGCTGCTCAACGCCGACGGCACCCCCGATGCCAGCTTCAATGTCGGGCCATTGGGTGCCCCTGGTCTGTTGTATATTGTGGGCCAACCGGATGGCAAAATCGTGATTGCAGGTGGCGTACCCCGCGTGAATGGGCAGACGGTGGGCAACCTGGCCCGCCTCAACGCCAACGGTACGCTTGACGCAGCGTTTCAGGCGGCCGGGCCGGGCCTTGACGGCAGCGCCGATGCGCTGGCGCTACAGCCCGACGGCAAGATTGTGGTGGGCGGCAGCTTTACCACCGTGCAAGGCCAGCCCCGGCAAGCATTGGCGCGGCTGCTGCCCAGCGGGGCGCTGGATACCGGCTTTGCGGCCCCAGGTAGCTTGTCGGATGTGCGGGCGCTGGGCCTGGCTTCCAACGGAAACATTGTGGTAATCGGACAAGGGGCTCAACCCGCTTTTCCGTTGGCCCGCTTGCTCCCCAACGGGGCACTTGACCCCGCATTTCGGCCTGGTGCTAACCTGACGAGCCCCAATGGGGCCGCTTACCAAAGCAATTTGACAGTGTTGGCCAACGGTAATATTCTGGTTAGTGCGGTGCAGGGTCAGTACAATGGAGTAGGAGTCGGCCCGGTGTTTCGGGTATTGCCCTCGGGTAGCCTGGACCCAATTTTCGTCAATAACCTGACGGTGACGCAGTATTTTGGAATACCGCTAGTGGCCGAACTACCCAACGGCCAAGTGCTGGTGGCCGGGGCCGACCTGGTGGTGTCGGGCAGCCGCACGGCCGTGGGCCTGGTGCGCCTCAACGCCAACGGCAGCCCCGACGCCAGCTTTGCTCCGGCCATTTTCCAGCCCGGCGCGTTGAGCGACGTGGCCTTGCAAGCCAACGGGCAGTTGGTGGTGGGCGGCGATTTCACCGAAATCAACGGCACCCCGGCGGGCAACCTCGCCCGCCTCAACGCCGACGGCACCGTGGAGGCGGCCTTCACGGCGGCCGCCGCTGCCGACGGGCCGGTAAGGTCGGTGGTGGTGCAGCCCGACGGGCGGGTGCTGGCCCTGGGGCAGTTCGAGCAAGTGGGCGGCAGCGCCCAGCGCGGCCTGGCCCGCCTGCAGAGCACCGGGGGGCGCGACGCGGCGTTTGCCCCGCCTTTGGCCCCGGACAGCCGCCTGGACGTGATGGCCCTGCAACCCAACGGGCAAGTGCTGCTGGCCGGCGAGTACCGCCTGACGGGCAGCGCGGGCCGGGTGCGGGGCTTTGGCCGCCTGAACGGCGCTACCGGCAGCTACGATGCCAGCTTTCAGCCCACCGATACGTTGGCCATCAACGACGTGTTGGTGCTGCCGGCGGGCCAGGTGGTAGTGGCCGGCCGCCGCCTGGCCGGTGGGCAAGTGCAGGCCGTGTGGCAGTTGCTGCCCGCGGGTGCCAACGACACCAGCTTCGCCTCCGAGCTGCTGCCCCTGGGCGTGAACTACAACCCGTACGGCACGGCCCTGGCCCGCAACGCCGGCGGGCAGCTTTACGTGGCCCGTTTTCTGCCCACGGCCACCAGCGGCCAGGCCGACGTGGTGCGCCTGTTGCCTGGTGGCAGCACCGACCCCGCTTTCCGCACCGGCCTGGGCCGGGGCTACGCCACCCTCAGCACCCTGGCCGTGCAGCCCAACGGCCGGGTGCTGGTGGGCGGCGCGTTGGGCATCAGCCCGAACAACAGCACCTGGCGCGGTAGCCTGCGCCTGCTGCCCACCGGGGCCGAGGACACAGCCTTCGACCCCGCCAACGGCCCCGGTGCCGCCGTTTCGCGCATTGTGGTGCAGCCCGACGGTGCCCTGCTCATGGCCGGCGATTTTGATGAGGTAGCGGGCCTGCCCGTAACGGGCCTCACCCGCCTGCTCGACCCCAACGTGCTGGCCTTGCGCCTTGGCAGCCAAATGGCGACGCTCAGTGCATGGCCGGTGCCCGCCCACGGTGCACTTCAGGTATCAATAGCCAGCCCGCAGCGCCTGCATAAGCTGGAGCTGCTGGACGTGCTGGGCCGAGTGGTGCTGACGCAGGCCGTCGGCCCCGTCGCCACGGTATCCCTGGTTGGGGTGGCACCGGGCACCTACCTGCTGCGCTTCAGCGCCCCCGGCGAGGCCAGCGGCACCCGCCGCATTGTGGTGGAATGAGACGGCACTCAAGCGAATAACATCATGACACAGGCGGTGTTGGCCCCAAGTAGTAATGAACGGCTACTTGGGTGCCAACGCCGCCTGTTTGGGTTGGTGCGGCCAGCCAAACCA
>JANXUO010000669.1 GCA_025356245.1 Hymenobacter sp. | reverse complement strand
CCGGCCGGTGGGCTTGGGGGTTAGCGCACATCCCAGGAAAAACCGGTGAGTACCCCCAGGCTAAACGGTTGCCGGGGAGCAAAACCCGAGGTTCTGGCCCGCACAAACGGGCTTAGCACGTAGCGGCCCGTGGGCTGCACCAGCCACTGCCAGCGGCTGTGCCCCAGGCGGTAGCGAAAATCGAGGCCCAAGCTCAGGGCCAGGCTCCAGGGGCGGTAGGGGCTGGCGGCGGCGTTGGGGTAAGCCAGTTGCTGGCAGTCGCAGGCGCTGCCCTCGGTGCTGCGGCCGCTTAGGTAAAAGCCGGCTTCGGCCCCGGCCAGCACGGCCGCTTGCCAGGAGCTGCGCGGCACCCCCAGGGCATAGCCCAGCTGCACCGGCACGGTGAGGAGGCGGTAGCTGTCGCGCTGCCACACGGCGCGGGCGGCGCTGTCGGCCCCCGGCGCAGGCAACACGCGCAGCATCAGCTCGGTAGCGTACTCGTGGTAGCCCAGGCCGCCGGCCAGTGCCCAGCGGCCCGTCAGCACCCGGCGCACCTGCACCTGCGCCCCAAAGCCCAGCGCGGGCCGCTCGAGCGGGGCGGTGTTGGGCCGCCCGGCAACGGGCGGCGCGGCGGCCAGGCGGCGGTAGCTGAGTGCCGGGCCAGCCATCAACTGCAAGGCCCAGCGTCGGGCCAAAGGCAGCGGCGGGCGCGTGGAATCGGGCCGGGCGGCCAGCACCGGCAGCGCCGGTTTGGCCCCCAGCAGCAGTGCGACCGGCCGAAATTTTAATAGACCAAAAGTCAAATTTTGCCCGGTTGATTTAACGGCCAAAACAGCCCTGATGCTGTCGTTATCAAGAGAAAAGCTGGCTGGTAAGCCGACGAAATGACGGCTGAATTTGGTAACAGCACCGGCTGCTTTGGATGCCGAATTTGCCCCTTTCAGCGTACTGGCTTTTGCCGCGTGCGTCTTGGCTGTTTCAGGCAGTTGTCCTGGCTGCGACAACCGCGCTGACTTTTGTCGGGCCGTTACCGCAGCCATTGCTCCGTGAATTTCTACGGACCGGGCACCGCGACTGCCGTTGTCGGGCCAGCCTGGGAGCAGCGCAACCGCCTTCTTTTTGCGGCGCGGCGGCGTTTCACCAGCCGTTTCGAGAGCCGCAGTGGTCCCCGTTTTGACGGTATTCAAAACTGCCGCCCGGTTGTCACGGGGCTTTCCGGTCGCTTCCGTCCCTTTTTCGGCGTGGGTTGTGCGCAATGCAGCCTGCGCTTCGGTGGTTGCGGTTGCAGGCTTGGCAAGTGTTTGGTTTACTGAATTTTTGCGGTTGATGACGGCAGCAGTGGTGGCGGTCTTCGTTGGCGTTGCCTGGGTTGCTTGTCCATCATGAAGTGCTTGTGCCAGGTTAGTGTGGCTCTTTCGGCTCACAACTTGTTGTTTTTGATTGGCTTTAGTGCCAAAAATTGAAAGCTTAAAACCTGTTGTGCGCCACCACGCGGCGCTTCCCACCATCAGCAGCAACGCAAGCAGGGGCAACAGGCGGCGCGGGCGGCGCCACCACGGCCGCAGCGGCACTGGCAAGTGCTGCCGGATACTTGCCCAGGCGTTGGCCGGCGGGGCCTGGCCGTAGTCGGCCAGTTGCTGGCGCAGAGCCGCCAGCAGCGGGTCGGCGGCGGGGCCGTTGGGGCGCGGGGTGTTGTTGTCCGGGTTCATGATTGACAAAGCTTGGGTTCGGCAGCCCGCAGGCGGTGGGCGAGCAAGTGGCGGGCGCGGGCCAGCTGCGATTTGCTGGTGCCCTCGGCAATGCCCAGCAAGCCAGCTATTTCGGCGTGCGAGTAGCCTTCGATGGCGTAGAGGTTGAGAACGGTGCGGTAGCCGGGCGGCAGTGCCGCGAGGTGGCGTAGCAGGTCGTCGGCCGCCAGTTGGTCGAGGGCCGACGGGTCGGGGCTGGGCAGGTCGGCGGCGTAGTCGTCGAGTGTTTCGGCCCCGAAGCCGGTGGGGTGGCGCAGGCGGTGCTGCTCGGCGGCGTGCAGGGCGGTGTGCACGGCCACGCGCCGCGCCCAGGCTTCAAACGGGCCATCGCCCCGGTATTGGTCGAGGCGGGTGAAAATTTTGAGAAAGGTATTTTGCAGGGTATCCTCGGCTTCGGCCCGGCTGGGGCAGTAGCGCAGGCACACACCCATCAGCCCGTAAGCCAAGTGGTTGTAGAGCTGGAGCTGCGCCGCTTCCTCGCCCCGGCGACAGCCCGCCAGCAAGGATTCGGAAACAACAACGGCGGCAGCAGCCATACAAAATCAAGGGAAAGCAGCCGGTGGCAGCACCGGCTTTCGGGGGCCTGACCGGCGCAGGCGGCCCGGGGTTGCGTGGGGGCAAAAAATAATGCTGCCGCGCCGCGCGGCATCTTTGCAGCCGCAAAGGTGAGCCCGTAAGCGGACCAGCCAATTGCGGATGCGAGCTGGCCAACCGCTCCAAAAACACGAACGGCGCGTATCGGCAAACAAACCAGCAGCTTATCCATGAAATTCTACATCGTTGACGCCTTCACCCAGCGGCCTTTTGGCGGCAATCCGGCGGCCGTAATGCCGCTCGAAGCCTGGCTGCCCGATGCCCTGATGCAGCAGATTGCCGCCCAAAACAACCAGCCCGAAACGGCGTTTTTCGTGCAACGCCCCGGCACCAACGGCGGGCATTTCGACTTGCGCTGGTTCACGCCCGCCTACGAAATCGACCTCTGCGGCCACGCCACGCTGGCGTCGGCGCAGGTGCTGCACCAGTTTTTGGGCTACGCGGCCGACACCGTGGTTTTTCACAGCCGCAGCGGCCCGCTGCCCGTGCGCCGCGCCGCCGATGGCCGCCTGACCCTCGACTTTCCGTCGCGCCCCGCGCAACCGCTGCCGGTCCCGCCGCCCGGCCTGGCCTTGGCCCCCGGCCGCCCCGCGCCGCCCTGCCTCGGTGCCCGCGACCTGGTGGTAGTGCTTGCTAATGAAGCCGAAGTGCTGGCCTTTGAAGCGCAGCAGGCGGCAGGGCTGGCCGCGCCCAACACGCCGTACCTGGGCCTCATCATCACGGCTCCCGGCACGGGCGGTGTCGATTTCGTATCGCGCTTTTTCGACCTGGGCCTGGGCCTGCTCGAAGACCCCGTGACGGGCTCGGCCCACAGCAACCTCATCCCGTACTGGGCCGAGCGCCTGGGCAAAACCGAGCTGTTTGCCCGGCAGCTCTCGCGCCGGGGCGGCGAGCTGTGGTGCGCCCTGCGCGGAGGCGGCCGCGTGGACATCGGCGGTTACGCCAGGGCGTACGCCACGGGCGATATTTTGCTGTAAAACGAGGGCGTTCGTCTGGGGCGTTACGGCGTTACGGGCAACTCGGCCAGCAACGCTTGCACCTGGCACTCAATCAAATCGCGCACTTGGTTGAACTCCGCGGGCGCCAGGTTGCGGGGGTCCGGAATTTGCCAGTCGCGCCGGTGGCGGGCGGCGATGAAGGGGCAGGCATCGCCGCAGCCCATCGTCACCACGTAATCGAAGGCCACGTTGCGCATCTCATCCAACGACTTGCTTTGGTGGGTGTTGAGGTCGTAGCCCAGCTCGTGCATAGCCGCCACAGCTTTGGGGTTGACGGTGCCCGAAGGTCGCGAGCCGGCGCTGTACGCCGCCACCCGGCCCGCCCCGTGCAGGGTGGCAAAAGCCTGGGCCATTTGGCTGCGGTTGGCGTTTTCAACGCACACGAAGAGAAGCTTTTGCATGGGTTTGGTTGGATTAAGATTAACTGTTTCGCGCAGTAGTATGCCGTGGGCATACGCCGGCCAATGCGACCTTACGCCGCTGGTTTATTATTAAGTAAATAACTGACGTTTAATAGTTTGTCGGCCAAAACGGCCAGCAGTGCCCCGGCCAGCGGACCCGCCACATACACCCAGGCCGCCGCCAAGTGCCCGCCCACCAGCGCGGGGGCCAGCGAGCGTGCCGGATTCATAGAGCCGCCCGACAGTGGGACACCCACCAGCACGGCCAGTCCTACCATTGTTCCAATGGTAAGGCCCGCCAGCAGGCCCTGTTCCTTCGAGCTGTGGGCCACCCGCAAAATCACCAGCATCAACCAGAAAGTGAGTCCGGTTTCGACGGCCAGCGCCGGCCCGGCCCCGTGCGCGGGCAGCGTGGCCCCCAGCGCCGACGGGCCGGTGGTCAGCAGCCGCACAATGCCGCTACCCAGCAGCGCACCAAGCAGTTGGGCCAGCACGTACGGCCCCACTTGCCAGCCCGCAAAGCGCCCGGCTGCCCAAAAGCCGACCGTCACGGCCGGGTTGAAGTGCGCTCCGCTGGTCGGGCCAAACGTCTGGATGAGCACCAGCACTACCAAGCCGCAGGTGGCGGCGAGGCCCCCGTGGCCAAGGGCTTGGGTCTGCTCGTTCACGACCACCGCGCCGGTGCAAAACAGCACGAGGGCCGTCGTGCCCAAAAACTCGGCCCCGAGGGCTTGTGCAAAGGTTGTTTTCATAGTCTATGAGCATCAGATAGTTGAAATGCCCACGACGGTACTCCGACGTTCCAGCAGCATGGTATCGCGCCACTGCCCGTGCAGCTGCCCGATGCGCTCGCGGCGGCCCACCAGTCGGAAACCGTTTTTTTCGTGCAAGGCCAGGCTGGCCGTATTTTCGGGGAAGATGCCGGCTTGCAGCGTCCAGATGCCCTGGGTTTCGGCGGCGACAATCAGGCCGCTGAGTAGCGCCCGGCCCACGCCCTGGCCCCGGGCAGCGGCGGCAACGTAAACGCTCACCTCGGCCACGCCCGCGTACACGCACCGCTCCGAAACCGGCGACAAGGCCACCCAGCCCAGCACGTTGGCCGCGTCGGGGCCGCTGCCATCAGCCAGAGCCACCAGGCGGGCCGCGGCCAGGTGGCCGCTGTCCCAGGTGTGCCAGGTGGGCAGCTCGGTGGCGAAGGTGGCGTGGCCGGTGGCTATGCCTTCGGCATAAATGGCCAGTACCTGGGGCCAGTGGGCAGCAGTCAGTGGGGTGGTTCTCATGCGGCAAGGCCGGTTTTAGCAGCAACTCCCGCCCGGCGTGCAGGCCGCTGCCTGCAGCTGTGGCAGGGCAAACTGCCCGGCGGGAATGCCGCAGGCATCCTGCGCCAGGCAAGCGGTTTGTTTGGGCATGAGCGCGAACTCTGTCCCGTCGAACGCCAGCCCAAACTTGCCAATGGTAGCCTGCTGGTACTCCACTTCAATGGCCAAATCGTCGGTCAGCCCCAGCGTTTTTTCGGCCATTTTGAGGATGCCCAAAAATTTTTGCGGGGCCAGGCGGTGGTCGTAGTCACCGGCTTCCCAAAGTTGGAAGTTGGCCGTGGTTTCGCGGCGCTCGGTGCCGCCGCAATCCACGAAGTGCTTGGTCACGAGGCCCACTTCTGTGACGTGAAAGTGCGGCGGGAGCAAAGTGCCCTCGGGCAGGCGAAAACTTACGGTCGTCAGCCCGGTAAGGGCCTGCTTCATTTCGGAGATTTTCATAACACAAGTATTTGGTGAAGAAATTGGTAAGGGGTTTCGGGGACAATTGAAGATGCGTTTCCAACCTTCCTAAAAATCAGCAGCTGCAGGCCGAAACTGTGGGCGGCACCTGGGCTAGAAACGCCGCCAGCAGCCCCTGCGCCCGCGCCCAGCCCGCGGGGGCCAGGCAGTAGCACACCCGCGGCCCATCAATATCGCCCTGAATGAGCCCCGCTGCTTTCAGCTCTTTAAGATGCTGCGATACCGTGCTTTGCGAGAGCGGCAGCTCGGCCACCAACTCGCCGCAAACGCAGGCTTGCCGCGCCGCCAATAGCCGCAGAATAGCGACTCGCGCCGGGTGCCCCAGTGCTTTGGCAATGACGGCCAGCTCCTGGTCGGCGGCGGTGAATTCGGTGTGCTTAGCAAAAGCCATTGGGGTAGAGTAGGTAACGCGTGTTTTCAACTCGCGAGGCATGAGCAATGAAACGTAGACCGCCGCAAATATAATACGTTTATCGGCGATTTACGATGAACCCTATTGAAAATTAATGTTTGTCTCGCATTAAGGGTATATGCCCGGCGGCGACTTCTAGGGCGAGTTCTCAATCAGCAGTAGTTTTGCGCATGAATGCAGACCGCACTTTATTAACCGATGCGCAGTGGGCGCGCTTATCCCCCTTGCTGCCGGGCCAGGCGCACAGCCCCGGCGTGACGGCCAAGGACACGCGC